>JBCDKV010000091.1:0-11078 GCA_038746215.1 Bacteroidota bacterium
GCATTCCTTGAATAGCTGAATCTTGAACTTACAATTCGTTCTAGCCAGCACCCTGAAATACATTTCCTCCTCATCGTGGCGTAAATCATTGTAGTAAGCATAAGTTTCATCGTAGTCGTGATGATTAGCACTGTAGCGAATCTTACGATAGTCGTGATGATTCTTGCCGTAGATGTAGGCATCAGGATTACCGTAGTAGGGCGTTACTTTTAGAATATACTTGCAATGTGGATCTAGGTGATGCTTTTTGATGTAGACTTGATAATAATAATTGTGTCCCATTTCATAAACATCTTCATAAATTTTATCCCATCCACTTCGCTCTTCCAGTTCACTTGCTACCTTCGAATCTTCGTTGATTACTACTTCTTTTCCTAGCTGAGCAGTCGTAAAGTCAGCTTCTTGTTCGGTATTTTCTAGGCTTTCCATTTCCAGTAAATCCTGACTTAAATCTTCTTGGTTACAGCTTGATAAAAATCCGATTAGCGTAATTAGTGCGATTAGAGAACATAAATTTTTCATCTTGTAATTTTTTCAGTTTTGAATGAATATTGTTGACTTTCATTAGTTAGTGGGAGAAAAAGTCAAATTGTGTCCACCTAAACTGAAAAAAAGATGATTTTTTTTGGCACTATACCTTAATAAATTGGTTATCAATGTATTACTGAATTCATCGGCTTCTCTTCTAAGGTTGTAAATAAGATGATCTGAGACCCTAATGACGGGTATTTCCAAAATCTATCACCCCCCACAAATTTTTACGCATCCAAAAATCCCGCTAGGGATGTACGCTGGGTAGAAAAAATGCTGAACCTGTTATTAAGTGCCGTAGGTACGTGCTATGACAATGCTACAGTTCGCACCTACGGCGCTTAAATCAATAAAATTTGGACAGTTCTACCCATAGTTCGCCTCTACGAGGCTTTAGAATTAAGGATTTTGGACTTGTGGGGGGTGATAGATTTCCAAAATGCCTGTCATTTCTAGTATCACAGATGACAGGCAAGCTTGAAGTTATCCGTTATCAGGATTTGAAATGGTAGGTCAAGACTTGGCAAGTTTCTAAAACTTACCAAGTCTTTAGCTCAAAAAAGTAGGACAATTTTATGTAGGATAGGGAATGGCTTCTTTCACTTACTCCTTAAATATCTTTTGATTCACTTCAAAATCAATACCAACCACTTGCAGATAATAAAGTCCAGACGGGAAATCTACTAAATTTAGGATGGTGGTTTCCGAACTGTTGCTCAACTGCTCGCTCAAAACTTGTCCATTGCTACTAAATAAGCGCAGGTTAATGTCTTGCCTAGGTAAACCTTCTACGGAGACATTCAGCAGATCGTTAGTTGGATTTGGGTAGGAAACAATTTTAACGGTCTTGCCTAGTACATCAATGGAAGAAATGATGATGTTGACGGGTGCTGTAACGGAAGCAGAACAGCCATCGTTGTAGGCATTCAAAGTAGTGAAATACAGTCCCGTTTGTTGGTATTCGTGCGTGGGTTCAACTTCTTGTGAAGTGGCGCCATCTCCAAATACCCAAATATATCGGTCTGCATTGGTAGAAAGGTTGGTGAAATCTACTGCGCCATCCACTGCGGTAAAATTGAAATTAGGACTGGGAGACGGTAGGATCGTGATGAAGCTATCTTTCTCTAACTGGTCGAGTCCTAATTCGTTTCTAACCCCTAAAGAAACTGAATATCTCCCAGGTGCATTGTAGGTAATTCTTGGATTCTCTTCGGTAGATTCGCTAGGCTGACCACCTGGAAACTGCCAAATGAGGTCATCAATTAGCCCCGTACTTTGGTTGAAAAACTGAATGGTAATTGGAAAGCAGCCCATGTTGGTACTAGAGGAGAACAAGGCCAGCGGTGCGCTCCCTACTGCAATATCTACTCTTCTGCTGCTTTCGCCACATTCATTGATGGCGACTAGTGTGACCGTATAAACACCTGGTTCATCGTAGGTGTGCATCGGATTGACTTCGCTGGTATTGGGACTGCCATCTCCAAAATCCCAAAAGAATTCTTCTCCACCAACCGTCGTATTGGTCAATTCGATGGTCAAATCATCATTCTGACTTTCTTCAATGAAGTTTGGGTCTGGTCTGGCAGCAATATTGACGAAACCCATGCGAATTAGGGTATCGCTCCCTGCTTCGTTGAAAGCGACTAAACCGACTTGATAGTTTCCTGCTTCTCGATAAGTCACCGTAGGATTTCGCTCGGTAGAGTTGCCTGGTTGTCCACCTGGAAATAACCACTCGAAAGTACTCGCATTTTCGCTGGAAAGATTTTCAAATGTAATGTCGAAAGGCGCACAACCTTCGAGATTTCTAGCAGTGAATCCCGCAGTCGGCTCGAATACGACTTGCACCGTTTGTGTAATGGTTTGCGAACCACATTCGTTGGTTGCCGTGAGCGTTACTTCGTAAAAGCCCTCTTCGGCATAAGTGAAAGAGGTATTCTCCATATTGCTCACCACGCCACCTCCAAAATCCCAAACGACGCTATTGGCAAAGGCAGAAGTATTGGTGAATAAGACAACCCCACCGGGCTGTAGTTCAAAATCAAAATCGGGAACGACAGCATCGGCACTAATGGAAAGGATGATGGGATCGGAACTGATTTCCTCGAAGCATTCAGAGCTAATGAGCAATCTGAAACGATTGTTATTCAGGTTATTATCTACGTTTATGATAGTCAAGGTATTGGTGGTAATATCCGAAAAATTGGTGTTTGCTGCTATATTGACGAATCCATTGCCATCAGCTCGATCTATTTGCCACTGATAATTCGCCAATGCGCCCGCTACTTCTACTCCGATGGTAGCAGATGCGCCAATGCAAGCATTGAAAATTTCTGGTTGGGTGATGATTTCTGGTCTGCCCGCAGGCGTATTGCTTTCTACCAAATTGGTGAGTGGATCCAATTGACCCGATGCGCCATCTTCGGCATCATTGGTGCCGTTCACACAATCTTCGTCCGCACTTCTAGTAGATCGTCCAGCAGTGCCGCCCTCCAAATTAAAAGTAAGGGGTTGATTAGCATTAGCATTGGTCAAAAAACGACCACCACTACCACCACCACCTGGTCCCATGCAAGCATCTGCGCCTGCATTATCCACCGTTCCACCGTTGCCACCAAGTACTTCGATATTGACGGGACTCGATATATTCTCTACCAATAAAGCGATGCTTCCACCAGCACCGCCACCACCAGCACCATCTCCTTCAACATTCACAGCAATCGCACCATTCGCACTAATCGTTTGTTCGTTTCCGACCAGCGTCCCAATTTCTAGAATCACAATGCCGCCGCCATCACCGCCACCGACATCATCCGAGGTATTATTAGTATGTCCTGCGCCACCGCCACCACCAAAGAACAAGCGATCTTCTAATGCCTCTAAACGCTTTCCACTCAGCCCAGGATTGTCTCCTTTGCAGCGCAAATTAAAATCAAATAGAGGTGTCAATCTTCTTCCACCATTGCCACCTAGTGTAGCATGCGCACCACCACCACCGCCTGAATTGTGATCGTTACCGCCGCCACCACCATTGGCTTGTGGTCCTCTTCCAAATTCTTTATTTTCGATAATTGCAGCAATACCTTCTCCCTTGGCAGCCCCTCGCCAATCATCATCAGCATACGCAAAAGCGAGCGAATTATTCAGCCCACCTATGCAATTATTATCGGATGCTGAAAAAGTCTGTCCACCTCGAAAACCTGCGCCATCCGCTCGTATAGGTGCATCCAATGTTAAGGTATTACTCACTTGCAAGGCGATGATACCACCCGTTCGACCATCCCAGTTTTGTGCTTGCAGGGTCTCGACCACTCTAGCATTTTCAAAGCTGGGCATACTCACTAACTGTACTTGTGATTCGATGGCGTAGGTGTTCAAGAGGGTATTTTCTATAAGGATTCTGCTGCCATCAATGGATTTGATTTGGCATTTTTCGTAGATCCCTGCGTTATTGACGTTGGTAATCGTTCCAAAAAATTCCGTGCTATCTCCTTGTGTTTTGGAGAAAATATCTGCCCCTTTCATTTGTATCAGGATGGCAAAATCACCTTCGGCGAAGCTGCTAGCATCTGGAACAATTAGGGTATTTTCACAATAATCTATCCCTTCCACTGCTGTGTAGACATTGATTTGTCCAGCTATTTCGGCTTCTTGTGCGAAAGCTGTCGTCGTGAAACAATGAGTAAAAAGTGTAATTAGAAAGATAAGTTGAGTATAAAATCGCATGGCAATCAGTCAATTTTTGTGTAGGGTGTGTTCACTCATGTAGGATACGGTAACTAGCAAGATGCAAACGATAGACGAAATCTTCTGCGCTTTCCTTTCGCTACTGTGCGTATCCGTATTTTTATTACAATTATTTGTTGTGAAACGACCCAATGATTTTTGATCAGTCGTGTACGAAGTCTTTTGCGATGCTCTAAATAAGCCCCAGTCAATTTCTTATGATCGCGCAACAAGTATGCCCAAAGGGTCTTTATGGACGGAAACACAAATTTCAGCTTATTTTTTGGAGAAAAATAAGTTGAAATTTGTGTTTCCGTCCTAAGAAAATTACTAAGCATACTTGTTGCGCGAATTTCTTACATTGACTCAGACTATATTCAAGGAAAATAAGACTTCGTACAGCCCTCATTTTTAATACTTAGTACGAACTAGCATCTGTGATGGATGCATAAATGGGTAGGAAATGAATGAAAATATGGATTGCTTTTTGTTAATTTTGGAGAATGAAAATACGAATTTCCTTTTTCTTCACTCCTTGGGAATAAACGTCTATTGTTCTGGAAGATTATACTTTTTGGAAGAAAATGAAGTCTTGTAATGAAAATGAAAGTTAGGTATGCATAAAATTATGGGCAATGCTTGAAATGAATTCGAGAAAGTTATTGAGCATACTTGTTGCGTGATTTCCTTGCATTGACTCAGATTGGTTTTTAAGGAAAATCAGGCTTCGTACGGTTCTGAATAGAAATTAGTAATTTGAGTACTAACTGTTCTCTAAACTGCTACCCTATTCATAGCGTGTACTGCCGCTGCCATTTCTTTGATGAGTAGTGGATCTTTCTCAATAGCATTCCCGACCACGATGACATCTGCACCAGCTTGCACGTTTTCTAGTGCCTTTTCGGGTGTTCGGATGCCGCCACCTACGATCAGCGGTATTTGTATGGCACTACTGACGGCTTCAATCATGCTGCTGCTGACAGGGGTATGCGCACCACTACCTGCATCCATAAACATGAGTTTGAGTCCTAGCATTTCACCAGCAACGGCGGTGCAAAGTGCAATATCATCCTTGGCGTAGGGAATAGGTGTAGTATTACTGATGTAAGAAACAGTGGTTGGCTTACCTCCATCGATGAGCATGTAGCCCGTGGGCAAAATTTCCAGTGGACTTAGTTTGAGATAGGGTGCTGCTAGGACGTGGTTACCGATTAATAGTTCTGCATTTCTGCCCGAAATCAAAGACAGGAAAAGGACACCATCCGCCCGATAGCTCAATTGGAAAGAGTTGCCTGGAAAGAGGATCATCGGGATATTACAAGCCGCTTTGATGTCTAGGATACACTGATCCAGCATGTTGTTTACGACCAAACTGCCACCAATGAAAAAGTAGTCCACTTCCGCCTCCACGGCTAGCGCGAGTACTTTATCCATGTTGCCTAAGCGAACTTTATCAGGATCGATCAGTACAACGAATTTTTTTTGTCCGCGCTGCTTTGCTTCGCTCAGTGATTCATATAATTTGGTGGATCTGTCCATATTGATGCGTATTTGCTCCTGCAAACTTAGTTAGACTTTGAGCAAAAATGAAAATTTGGAGCAGCTATACTGCAAACGGGATGAATCTGTGCAAACGAATCTACCTGTTTATCTGTTTAAATTGTTTATTTGCTTAGCTACAATGCGTTGATCTTGAAAGTATTAAGAGCATGTTTGGAGCATTATCTTCCTGTAAACCAATATTTTCCGAACCTGACTTTGAAAATAATCGCTCGTTTATACCAATAAAGTCGCCATTATTTGCTTCGCCAGAACCGTAAACTACTGATTTACAGTTCAATCCTGCTCCAAACAAGCTCTAAGCGAATAAACAGTAAATACTCCATTGAGGAAAACGATCTTTCAAGATTCCTATCTTGAAAGTGCTATCTACTCGTTTCCTAACGAGTCCTTTGAAAAGCTCGTTAGGAAACGAGCAGATAATAGCGTTAAGTTAGGAAACTTAACGTATCGTGTGGATTTATTATTGATTGTACGTATACGAAGTTTTGAGTAGTGCTTAGAATAAATCCGAGAGCGTCCTTGAAATCGGTCAACAAGTATGCTTGTTGCTCAATTATCTTGTATTGACTCAGGCGGTTGAACTACTAATTCGCCATCTTCACGATCTTTCTATAACCTACCAACCGTCCTACTTCATTGAGGAGACTCAAATAATAAATGCCATCTGCCCAAGCACTGCTATCTAATCGGACGATACCATCCACAGTTTGATTAGCTACTATCCTGCCCAAGGCATCCGTTATTTTAAGCTGTGATCTGCCGTTGGTCGATAGCCCAAAGTAGTGGCTAAATGGATTGGGAAAGACTTCCAGATCAATGGGCTGAATATCAGTAGTGGCGGTACTCACGATTTCGGGAATAAACTCTAGGGCTTGTCCACAAAAAGCGACTTCGTGCAAAAGCACTTGATCGCTCAGTGCTTTCAGGCGAACATATCGCGTCTGAATGGTATCGAAATTGGTGTAGACTTTCCACCTGAAAACCGAAGCATTATCAACCTCCCAAGTACGGAACAATTGCCAATTGTCTGTTGATCCGTAGTAGATCTCTACTTGTCCTGTGGCTAAGGTATCACTGTAAAGGAATAAACTTTCCAAAGCGTGTTTGCCTTGTAAATCAATGATAACCTCGTCACCTGAAAATTGCTCCCAGCGCGTTTGTGGCTCGTTGCCTTTATCGCAGAAAGGCGTTCCGATGTTTGCTTGCTCATCTCCTAGCGCATCGACATTGCCGCTGCCCGTTGTAGTGAAAGGAATATAATCACAGTCGCAGCCCTCAATATCTTTGGGCAAATTACCAAGGACAATAAACTGCGGACGCTCACTAACGCCCACTCGAATTTTTCCACTTTCATCAGCAAACAGCACACTTTTTTTCCCATCTATATCACCATCCGAGAGCTGTACTAAAGTGGCTACGCTATCAATTTGGATGGGTAGCTCAAAGTCCTCTATCAAAAGGCTACTATCGCCACGCTCGCTGGTTGGACTCCAAATTGCATAAACTTCTTTTTCGGGAGCATCGCAATCACTCACGAAGCGATACAGTCGCACACTATCCGAAACAAACTCGAAAGCAGGGTCAAATTTGGTGTCTTTCAGGATATTTTTGGCACTCGCCATGTAGTACCAAACAGGCTTATTTTGGAAGCCATCCAAGCGATAAGTGGTCAATCCACTGGTCTGATATAGTCCTTTGCTATCGGGATCAGAGCCATCGCGCATACTGAACACCATTGCCCGATCTATGCCTGCGGCGGCACTTTCCATAAAGGAGCGAATGATCCACTGTGCTTGTATTTCGAGTAGTTTTTCTTTGCAGGCGGGCGAGTTACAAAAGTCGCAGTACACCCGACAATCAGGACTTTGGATAGAACCAGGCGCAGAATCATAACCAAATTCAGAAAGCCAAATCTCCGTCTCTGGTAAATAGCGATTTCTGTATTCCACCAGTTGTTCTAATCGTTCTTTTAGTCCGTAAGCTTCGGGGCTGATACCGTAGTCTGCCAGTGGAATGCGACCAAAACCATTGTTGCTGTAGTCGTGAAAGGTGATCGCCCGGAAAGGAAAATTTAGGTCGGGGCGATAATGGTCGAACCAAAATTTAACTGCACGAATATATTTGGGATTCAATTCAGAAATGCCCGCCATCACAAAATTCATCGTAGAATCCGCTGATTTTAAGCTCACGGGTGAAAATCCTGCCAGCAAACTATCGGGATAGCGCAAGCGCAGGATATTTTCGATACTATCCGTCGAGCCATGTCCGTCGAAGGTAGCACTACTCATAGCAGCGTATTCAAAAGGGCTGAAATAGCCTAGCTGTTCTTCAATATTCGGATCGAGGAAATCCAAAAAATTGACATTGCTGCGATGCCACCACTTATCAGGTTCGTTCCAGTTTTCGATATACTGTACGGTATTTTGACCACTAATCAACGGATTATCGTCCGCAATTTTGAGTTGTGCTGCGTTGGGATTGTTGCCGTATCGCGCCGCAAATTGATGAAAGAAATCGGCGTATTCCAGATACATTTCGGGACGATCTATTTTCATATCGGACGAAATGGGATAGTCTGCTTCCGAAAAAGGTTTGCGCTCGGTAAGGCGAATGAATTCTTGCTCATTCACTTCTCCATCTAAAAAAGCATCCGTAGCGTCGTAGTTGGGGTCGCCCGTGAAATAGTCGAAAGTCACTAAATAAGGTGGCGCACGATGAATGACATTGTTGACTTGAACACCAACGTCTTTGAATCTTTGGTAAAAGCGATCCAAATGGAAAGTTTCGCCCGTGAATGGATTTTCTGTCCACCAATCGTACGTGCTATTCGGATAAGGTAAATAGGTAGAGTCGGCAAAGCCCATATTTTGAAAAACACCGTGGTAATTGCGAATGAAACCTACCGCATTGGCTTTGATGCCTGGTACGTCGAAGTTGGTATTTGCACCAAGGAAGGACTGCATAGGAAAGAGAGTGCTACCACAACTATCTACATTCGAGGCGATGGCAGGTGGACAAGTCGGCAAATTCGTTTGTGGACCGTATACTTCAATTTCGCGGACGCGAGAAAGAGGTTCTAAGAAGCGAAACTTTAGAAATTGCGTGCTTAGTTCCAAATTCCTGCAAGGCATCGAATCGCGCTGAAAATCGAACAGCAATTCCCAAGTTGTCGGGTCGTCGCCACCCGTATATACTTCTGTCACACCAATCGCCGCCAAAGCACCACCCTTACGCAAACAAATTTGGTTGATAGAATAGAGCGTATCGAAATCTAGCACCACATCTATTGGAAAATGAAAGGATTTGCCATTCCAAACGCCATCAAAATAGTTCCAGATGTTGTCGGTTTGTGGATAAGCGCAGGCTACGCTATCGGGTAATTGCTGATCGTCGAACAGCACTTCTTCGTTGCCGTGTCCCGAAAGATTGTAGACCATGTCGGGCGTAATGACAAAACGCTGCTGTGCCTGTCCGTAGACGCATGTACTCACTATTGCTAAGATGTAGAATATTCTTTGCATCTTTCGTATCTTTTAAATGAAGCTCGTTGTGTAGTGGTTAATTAGATATACTGTATATTGGCTAAAAAGGTGCATTTTTATTGTTGGTGATTTGTTGAACTGTTGATCTGTTTATAGGGGTATACAAAGTTTTTGGTGATGCCTGAAAAAATTTCATTAAAGCTCTTGAGATCGCGCAACAAGTATGCTCAAGAGATTTTTATGGACGGAAACACAAATTTTTTGAGAAAAATTTGTGTTTCCGTCCGAAGAGATTTAACAAGCATACTTGTTGCGCGATTTCTAGGGGCTTCCTCAGATTTATTCTAAGCATTGCTCCAAACTCATATTCTATAATTAGCAGTAACTGCTAGCTACACAGCACGCCACCATCAATTCAACAATTTTACAGTTTGACTAGTCATCCCTTCAACATCGTTCTCAACCCGCTCGCTTCTGAAAAAATTGTCGTAAGGCTTTGGTATAAGATTCGTCTGTTCGAATACTCAGAGCATCCGAACCGCTCTTTAGAAAGCTGCTGCGAAAGTACGTCTGATTTTCCAAAAACCAAGTGGCGTATTGATCTCTGACTGCCTTCACTGCGGTATCTATCCAACGCATTTGCCCCGATTCGGCATCGACGGCTTGAATCAGCCCGACATTGGGTAATTTCTCTTCTCTTGGGTCGTACAGGTGTATGCCAATGATGTCGTGTCGTCTGCCCGCTATCCGCAAGGGCGTTTCGTAGCCTTGGGTCATAAAGTCGGACATGACAAAGCAGATACTACGCTTTTTGATGACATTGTTGAAATACTCTAAAGCTTTACCCAGATTCGTTCCTGTGTGTTGTGGCTGAAAATCAATGAGCTCTCGAATGATGCGTAGGATGTGTTGCTTTCCTTTTTTGGGCGGAATAAATTTTTCAATCTGATCAGAAAAAAAGATCACCCCGACTTTATCATTGTTTTGGATGGCAGAAAAAGACAAGACCGCACTCATTTCCGTCAGCAGCTCATTTTTGGTCTGTTCGGCAGTCCCAAAGAAAGAAGATTGGCTCACATCAATCAGTAGCATGACCGTCAATTCACGCTCTTCTTCAAAGATTTTTACGTGTGCCTCGCCCGTTCGTGCCGTCACATTCCAATCAATGTTTCGCACATCATCACCGTATTGATAATCGCGCACTTCGCTGAAAGACATCCCTCGTCCTTTGAATGCACTTTGGTACTCTCCCGAAAAAATATGCTTGCTCAGTCCTTTCGTCTTGATCTCTATCTTACGGACTTTTTTCAATAGTTCGGCTGTTTCCATAATATTCTGATTGTGTTGTATTGGTGGCGGTCATTTTGGATTAATTAGGCTGGCTAAAGGTCAGCAATTAGGAGCAAGAGGTCAAATTAATAAACCAAAAATTGAGGTTTACTCCTGAGTCTAAATGGATATGCACTACTGGAAAACACAAATTGAAACACTAATGTACACTTAGAAACACTTAGAAAAGCGGCTAGTGTAGCTATGTAATCTGCGGCTCTTTTCTGCTGTAATCTAAAATGTACAGTAGCCTAAAGTAGATATACATTACTGGACATTAGGGTAAAACAAACCACTAAGACACTAAGGAAACTAAGATAATTTATGCGAATAACGAGTAAAATACTCCATTTTGTGGCAGTGATAGTTTTACTAAACTTTTAAGACTTAGTAAAGCGTTTGAGATCGCGCAACAAGTATACCCAAAGGTTTTTTATGGGCGGAAAC
>JBCDKV010000092.1:0-11078 GCA_038746215.1 Bacteroidota bacterium
GCTGATTTTTTCCAAAAATCAGCAAAAACAACATCATTTCTGTCCAAGAGGGCCACCCAAATTGCTAATTTTTATGAAATAAAAATTAGCAATTTGAGTCTAAAATATCAACTACTTTTGCGATCTAGATAAGCATGTCGATATTTCTTAGAACCTCGCTCAGGGCATGGTTTTCTGCCTAAAATTTGAACTTTTAGGCTCGGTAAGCGAGAAGTCTAAAACGGAAGCATAAGTTTTCCAAATAGCAATAAAACTATTCGATGGATTTTAATTTAGACCGCGATCTTTGTTTTTTTGATCTAGAAGCTACTGGATTGAATGTCGTCAGGGATCGAATCATTCAAATTGCTGTTATTAAATATTTCAAGGACGGGCGCGAACCCGCCGAGCTTTCCATGCTCATCAATCCAGGGATTCCGATTTCGATGGAAGCCATGAGTGTGCATGGTATTCTGCCCAAAGACGTCGCGAACAAACCGACTTTTCGGCAAGTGGCGCAAGAAATATTCGATTTTTTCGGTAATGCTGACCTAGGAGGCTATAATTCTAATCGTTTTGACATTCCGATGCTCATCGAAGAATTTGCTAGAGTAGGTATGGAGTTTGACATGAAAGGGCGTAGATTGGTTGATGTGCAGCGTATTTTTTACAAAATGGAACCGCGTACATTGAAAGCTGCCTTGAAGTTTTACTGTGGCAAAAATATCGAAAATGCGCACGATGCGATGGCGGATGTTCGTGCGACCATAGATGTCTTCAAAGGACAATTGGAGCGATACGAAAATACAAATTACGAAGATGGCGACGGCAACGAAATTATTCGTCCCATTCGCAATAATATGAAAGCCATCCACGAGTTCACAAATGATTTGCGTTTCGTCGATGCTACTCAAAAGCTGCGCTACGATGAAAATGGCGTGGTCGTTTTCAATTTTGGAAAATACAACAACCAACCCGCTGCACCTGCCCTCCACAAAGATCGGCAGTACTATCACTGGATATTGGACAAGGAATTTTCAGCACAAGTCAAGCAAGCCGTCAAACAATTGGTGAAAGAATATGAGAAGGAATTGAGGAAGAAGTAGGTTTCATGGCTGCATGGTTTCATGGCTGCATGGTTTCATGGCTGCATGGGCAATTGGCTTTTTGAATTGAAAGTATTGGCAAGCTTATCCACTTGCTTGACATCATTTCTGTCTAAAACGGATACCCCAAATGCTAGTTTTTATGAAATAAAAATTAGATGTGTACGAAGTCTTGAGCAATACTTGGAATAAATCCTAGCAATGTTCTTGAAATCGCGCAACAAGTATGCCTAAAGATTTTTATGGACGGAAACACAAGTTATCAGTTATTTTTCCTGAGAAAAATAACTGATAACTTGTGTTTACGTCCGAAGAAATTTACTGAGCATACTTGTTGCTCAATTATCTTGCATTGACTCAAACTGTTTTCAGGTAAAATTTTAAAAAAACAAGACTTTGTACACTACTGAATAAAAATTAGCAATTGGAGCTCTAAAGTATCAACTACTTTTACGACTCAGATAAACATGTCAAAGTATCCATTCTTCTAAGTCCTTTTCTTGACAATTTTCTTCACTTCTTTATGATTGGGACTTTGAATCTCTAGGAAATAGATACCTGCTCTTAGATAGCGCATACTGATGGGAACACTCCTAGTACCCTTGATTAAGCTAAACTTTTCTTGGAAAAAAGTTTGCCCTTGCGTATCAATCAGGCGGACACTGAACTGTTCTTGGGACGCATTGAATTTGGAGAATCGCAACACGTACAATTGCTCCGCTCGGTTGTCTAAGTGCTGCACACTCAGTGCTTTACCTTCGTCGTAAGCAGGAAAGAGTTGGCTTTGTGGCACTGAAAACGCTTTCATGTCGGGCGTACTCCATAGCAATTGGGCTTGACTGGTATTTCGGCAAATGAGGTGAATGGGATAGCGTCGTCCTTCTTTCAGCGCGATGCTGACTGGTTGACGATTCGTTGAGGTGCTTTCCCATTCGTCTATCAGTAAGCGATCTCCCAGATAGAGCCGAAAGTTTCCATCACCAACTACCTCGAAGCGGTGCGTATCGGAAACAAAAGCCTGCAATTCACCCGTCCATTCTGCGATGTATAGCGGATCGTTTGCCTGTTTGAAATTAACGGAGGGTTCAAATTTCGTCCAGCTAGGGCGCTGCTGCTCGTATGCCGCTTCGTCTTCGTAGTATCTGCCCAGTAGTCCGACACCATTGCCTAGCGGTACGCTTGCGTAGTTGGCAGTCACTGGCATTAAATTATCTTCGGTGGATAGGTAAATTGTATTTCGATCAAAGCCATCCGACCACGATCTAAAAATATACCATTGCTGATTAATTTGTTGCAATTTGGGGGCTGTGATTTCGCGCTCCATACCTTTGATGCCTCTCACTTGATAAGGCGTTTCCAAAGCTTTTCCATCTACTTTTAGATAGAGATTTCTAGGCTGAGTTTTCACTTGAAAAGCTGCTTTTTCTGGAAATACATCCCGAAAGATAGTTCCCGAAAGTCCTTTAGAATCGGTGACTTCCAGATGAATGCGATACCAAGCATTATCGCTGATGCTTCCGCGTTTGGGTACGACAAAATAGCCTCGATTGGTTTTTCGCAATGGCTTGGCTACGGGTTCGATATGTTCGCCATCTTGTAGCACAATCGTCCAAGCAAAAGCACTATTTTTCAACAGTCCATCTTCTACATCTGTTGCCCTGCCCTCAAAGATAATTGTATCCCCCGCCGCAAAAGTAAGACTGGTATTCGGCAGTAGAAAGCTAGGATATGGACGGGTATTCTTAGTAACTTTTAGGATCGCCATCGAAGTCTGAATCACTTCTGTTCCATCGCTCACGCTAGCTTGAAAACTAGCTCCATCATCCCCCATTTGGACATTAGGATACGATAGCTTCGATTCGGTTGCGCCTCTTATTGGTTGACCATTTTTGTACCATTGGAAGGTCAGCTGATCTGCTGCTTCTACGACAATCTGAAAAGTAGCCGTTTCCCCTAAAGATAGTAACTGTTCGGAGGGTTGAATGAATGGCTTAGTGTCGGGAGATTGTGCTAAAGACAGCGAAACCGAGCAAAGGAATAACAACAGAAAGTAAAATATGCGCATATGTGTTAAGATTGGAAGATTTAGAGCTTGTTTGGATTTTGGTCTTTGAGTCGAAAATGAGTTATTTTTTGGCTAATCAAAGCAGAAAAGTGTAATTTTATCTGGATAAATGAGCAATTTTCTAACGCTGAGTAGCAGAAAAATAGCCAGTTGCAGACCAATTACTAAACTCCAAACAAGCTCTTAGTAACAAGACTGCTAAATCGTGCGATGAGTTGTAAAAGAAGCCCTGTTATTTTGTTTGTCCAAATACGCAGTTCACTTTTTGCTTCGCTAGCATGAGTTATCCATTCAAACTCCTCATGAGTAGATGAACCGTATTGTTTTCAGAGGAAAGGAACTGGATAACAGCCCCAATGACTACAAGCTAGCATTGTGCAAATCTTCCAGTTGCTGACTGTATTTGCGCTCTTGCATTTTTATAGCTTGATCAATAATGTCTAGCATTAACTGATCTGCGATAGACCAAGTTAGCGTACACCTAGATCACAAAACAACTGTATTTAGTTCTTCTGCCAAGACATTGCGCACCGTAACCAATTTTTGTTGTATTTGTAGTAGGCGTATTTGTTCGCTCATGTCTGTTGCTGCTTTCAGTTGCTCCTGATTTTCTTTGCACATCCGCATGATTTTGCGTAGCTTGAATCGCTTTAGGGATTGTATGCTGTCTCTGGTGAAGTTTTCTTCGGGCATTTTCTGAGAGCGTAAAAATATTTCGCGCTCATCCCAGCCTGGACTATATTCGTGGGGCGAAGTCATCAAATTGAGGGAGAGTTGGCGGATGTCTTCGGATTCGTGATTTAGGAAAAAATTGGTATCCAATGGATGCTCGTTGATAATGCGATCAAAGGTAATATCAATCACCTTTTTGTAAAGCGTATTATCGAACTGATCTAGTACATCTTCTATGTTGCTCAATACGTATTCCGCGACACTAATCTTTTCTTCCTCATCAAAAATGTGGTGTCCGAGGGTAACAATGATTCTCACGATGTCTTGTTCTTGAAAAGCATCACCGCGCTGCGATTTGCTATCGGAGGGTGCAACTTCGCCTGAACTAGGTGTTTCATCAGCGACGGGACGCAATACAGAAGCGGGTTTGCGTTCCCCGATCTTCCGCTCTATTTTTTGACGTTTTGCTCTGCCGCCCATGGCCCGATTCACTTCTGCCACTAGAAGCTTTTCCTCTATTTCCATCAAACCAGCGCATTCTTTCACATAAAGGGAGCGTTTGATCGGATCGGGAATACGAGCAATACTACTCACGATGTCTTTAATGAGTAAGGTCTTTTTGATTGGGTCACCCGCCGCTTCTTCTATTAAAAGACTAGTTTTGAAAAAGATAAAATATTTGGCATTGGCTTCGATGTATGCTTTAAAAGCCGTTGAACCAAGCTGCTGCACGTAGGAGTCTGGGTCTTCGCCTTCTGGCAACAACACCACTTTCACATTCATGTCTTGCTCCAAGACCAAATCCAGTCCACGTAAAGCCGCTTTGATACCTGCTGCATCGCCATCGTAAAGAATTTTGATGTTTGGACTGTAGCGTTTAATGAGGTTGATTTGCCCTACCGTCAGCGAAGTCCCCGAAGAAGCCACCACGTTTTCGACCCCAGCCTGATGCAAGGAAATGACATCGGTATAGCCTTCTACCAAAATGCACTCGTCTTGTTTTCGGATCGCTTGTTTGGCAAAATAAGCACCGTAGAGGACTTTATTTTTGACGTAGATTTCGGTTTCTGGCGAGTTGATGTATTTGGGAATTTTTTTGTCTTTTTTGAGGGTTCGTCCTGCGAAGGCAATCGGTTTGCCCGAAAGATTGTGAATCGTGAACATGACTCGGTCGCGGAAAAAATCACGATCAAATTTAGTCGTGAGTCCTAGTTGCCGCAACAAATCAAGGTTGTATCCACTACTCACTGCTTTACTAGTGAAACTATCTTTTATGGCAGGTGCGTAGCCTAGACCAAACTTTTCCATCGTCGCTTCTCGAAACCCTCTTTCCTTAAAATAGCTGACCGCAACGTTCTTCCCAATGGGCGTTTGTAGCTGTTCTTTGTAATATTTTTCTGCGAACTGATTGACGATGTACAAGCTATCTTGGTGCATAATTGCCTGCCTCGCTTCGGGCGATAATTCTTTTTCGACAATTTCGATATTGTACTTCTTGGCTAAGTAGCGCAAAGCCTCAGGGAAGGTGAAATTTTCGTGTTCCATCAAAAACTGCGCAGGCGGACCACCTTTACCACAACCAAAACACTTACAAATATTTTTGGTGGGCGAAACTGTGAAGGAGGGCGTTTTCTCATTGTGAAATGGGCAAAGACCGATTAAGTTAACCCCTCTGCGTTTGAGGTTGACAAAATCGCCTACAACTTCTTCAATTTTTGCAGTCTCTAAAATTTCCTGAACTGTTGCTTGTGGAATCAAAAGCGAATATATTTTATTTGGTAAAAATAGCCATTTGAAGTCAAAATCGCTTCATTTAGATTCGTTTTCCTTAAAAATATTAGCTGCCTATTAATTTAAAAAATATAAATTTTGTTACAGCTAAAAACACATGAACTCCTTAACAAAAAATTAAACAGTACTAAAGTATCTAAAGAATAGTATCCAAAAATATAGCTTCAAACTACTAAAAACATTGCATTACAGGTGATCTGTAAAATGTTAACAGTCTTATTGTTCGATCCATCCTTTTACAAAAAAAATTAGTTTATGTGACTTCCCAAAAAATTAATGCTCTAAAGGATGTTATTAAAAACGAGCGAATCTTCGCTAAGTTCTTTGAATAGCTAAACTACCATACCAAAACACGCGCCTAGGGACAATGCCTATTACAATTAAACGAGCCATCTCCCAAATAATCGAAGTAGTCAGTCAAGTTAATAGTGTCGGATGCAATTTGAGTGAGTTCTGGATTTAGGCAAGGCAAAAAATGTAAGCATAGCCATAGCTACGGTGAGGCTTCTTAACGCCGCATAAATTCAAAAGACGCCAAATTACTCGAAAATATTAGCTTGACTGACTACTAAAAATTAATGGGTGTTCTCATAGTGTGTGAACTGCCCTGTGAAATAATCACAGGGTAGCTTTCTAAAAGAAATATACACGAGCTACTGCTTTTCTACGATCCCGAATCACCAAAGAAATAATGGGTGTTTTTATAGTGTGTATAAAGTGTCCCGTCCTTGTACGGGATACTTTTTTAACTACTCCAAGCCACGAAAATATAATGGGTGTTCTCATAGTGTGTAGATTGTCCCGTAATAACTGCGGGACAATTTTTTAGCCTCCCAGAAAGAAATCATAAGATATAATGGGTGTTTTTATAGTGTGTGTAGATTATCCCGTCTTTGCACGGGATAATTTTTTAACTAATCAAAGCCACGAAAATATAATGGGTGTTCTCATAGTGTGTAGATTGTCCCGTAATAACTGCGGGACAATTTTTTAGCCTCCCAGAAAGAAACCATAAGATATAATGGGTGTTTTTATAGTGTGTTAATGCTCTGGCTTTTGTCAGGGCATTTTTTTTGAGTAACGTATTTGAGTCTACCTACTTATCTCGACTTTAGCCATTGGCATCTAGCCATTAGCCACTAGTGTTTATTCTAAGTACATGGTATAATCTAAAACTTGTAAAAAAAGCAGGACGGTGAATAAGGCTACCATTCTAAGGTTGTAAACGCCTCTTGATAGCAGCTAGTAACAGTAGGCTCGGCAATCCTAAGGGCTTACCGATCCAGTGGGTTGAAATTCCCATCTTAGAAGGGTAGTACACTACTGGACATTTTTAATTTTCAACACATAGTCACATAGAAACGCATAGCTGTTATGACTTGATTTTCAGCAAATTATCTTAGTTTTCTTAGTGTCTTAGTGGTTTATTTTGCTCTAAGTATACTTAGTGTTTCAAATTTGTGTTTTGTCCAGTAGTCTATTTATAGATGGAAACACAATTTTTCTCACTATCCTTTCTTCAAGACGCCATGAAAAACACTTACCCTAGCATCCATTGGATTGCCAGCAGAACGACGGAAAGAAACCACCTGACCAACGTGCCAAATAGCATCTGCTAATGGTCCGTTGATGAGATTCCAAAAGGGAAAAGCAGATTCGTCGTCGCCTCGTTTGAATACGATATTGAAGGTTTCAATGTCTTTGGGATCACTGGCGCGAAGTAGGTCGCTTGCTTCTTTTAGCATGTGTAGCGTCTCTGCCCTTTGTTCTTCAAAAGAAAGCGGTGTTGAAGTCGCAGTGCGCTCATTTGGCAATTGTTCCACCGCATTTGATACCACACGACACAGTCCGTGGATATGATCTAGGGTTTCTGCCATAGTGCGAGCGGTTTCATTTGGTCGAAATCCCAAATCATTTGCGCGTAAACCTTCCGTTGCCCAATAATAACGGAAACCCAAACCATCTATCATTCTTGCCGCCATGGTGCAGGCATTGTACGTATCGGGTGCGGTTGGAATTTGCTCATAGGGCAAGGCCGAATCGTTGCTTTGTGCTTGCATAATTGTTGTTATTCCTAAAAAGAGTAGTAAGGTGAGTAGGTAATTTTTCATGTAAGTTTTGTTTGTAATTGCCAAAGGTGTTCTAGTTCAATTGACTGGCTCGTAGGGTGTGCAGTAGTTTATACATTGCGCCATCCTTCGTGATTTTTGCGTCATCTTCCATGAGTTCCAGTGCTTCCAATTTACGGTCTTTGCGATATTTACGCTCGGCAGCATACAGGCGAATTTCATCATTGGAACGGCGCATGGCACTCATCAGCTCATCGGGCGTCTCACTCTTCGTAAAATCTACTTCGGGTGGTCCAAAATCATTGCCATTGTTCACTAAGCCAATGAGCAAAATACGATCTTCTACGAATTTGAACGCCCGCAAATCCCTAGGATGCCGTCGAATCATATATTCCACTTTGCCTAAAATATCATCGTAGATAAGATCACTGAAAATTTCGATGAGTCCTTCTACTTTTTCAGGATCTTCCACTTTTAGGGTCTTCCAGTCGCTAGCAGTGATTTGATTGCTAGCTAAGAATCGAACGAATTCCTTTTCCAAGTCGTTTAATTCTTCTTGGGTCAATCGTTTGTATTTCATAAATTGTCATTTGATTGAATAAGTAACGATCAAATAATAACTTCCCGATTTATGACGGCATCTTTCGTCCTGCGCATCCCGACCGCTAGCGGTTCTCTTCGTTGAAAAGATACTTAATCTTTTCTGCAAGCAACACTGCGAGAATGTTGAAAAGCCTCGCCAGCCAAGAGGATTCCTACATTTAACTCAGAAAAGGGAACCCTTGCATCCCTTTTGCTGAGTAGTATCAGAACGAAATCTGCTCGGTCAAAATGCGGAACTTATTGTTTGTCCGTTACTAAGAACAAAAATAAAAATTATGTTCGCAATACTACGACTTCTAATCATCGCTGGACTAGTTTGGGGCGCGATAAAATTGGTGCAATACTTCTTAAAAAAGGGACACGAGCGTTTGGCTTGTCCGAACTGTGATGGAAGAGGCTACTGGTACAGCGTACGAGATCGAGAATTTTGTAAGGTGTGTAATGGGACGGGTAAAAGAACGAAATAAATGGAAATAGTTTATACTTTAGGCATCCATTTATACTACATTTTCATTCACTTGGCTGCCCTATTCAATTCCAAAGCTCGTTTGTGGGTAGATGGTAGAAAGCATATTTTTGGTAGACTGGCAACAGAAATCCGACGCGAGCAAAAATTGGTTTGGGTACACTGTGCTTCGCTAGGAGAATTTGAGCAAGCCAGACCTGTGATCGAAGCGATGAAATCCGAATATCCCACCACTCAAATTTTACTAACTTTTTTTTCGCCTTCTGGTTATGAGATTAGGAAAAATTACGAATTAGCAGATTACATCTACTACTTGCCCGCAGATATGCCCGCTCAAGTCAATCGCTTTCTCGACTTGGTGCAACCCGATCTCGTACTGTTCATTAAGTACGAATTTTGGTACCACTACTTAAAATCTATACAGCAGCGAAAAATACCATGCTATCTTGTTTCCGCCATTTTTCACCAACAGCAACCCTTTTTCAATCCGATTTACGGTCGTTTTTTTCGTACTATCCTACCTTGTTTTGACCGTATTTTTGTGCAAAACGAAGCTTCTGCACACTTGCTACAACGAATTGGTATACAGCACTTTGAAATCACAGGCGATACGCGCATTGATCGGGTGCTGACCATTGCCAAACAAGCAAAAAAACTATCCAAGGTCGCTGCCTTCAAAAGTAATCGACCAGTTTTGGTTGGTGGCAGCACATGGACACCTGACGAAGCCATTTTAATTCCTCATATCAATAATCATCCCGACGAATGGAAATACATTATTGCACCCCACGACATCAGCGAATCACACCTCCAGCAAATAGAACAACACTTGCAAGTACCGCACCAAAGATACAGCCAGTTTCGAGCAAATGGTAGCACTAAAGTCTTAATCATTGACAATATTGGTCTGCTGTCTACTATTTATCAATACGGAACAATCGCCTACATTGGTGGAGGCTTTGGCGCAGGCATTCACAACACCCTAGAACCCATCGCTTTTGGATTGCCTGTCTTATTCGGTCCAAAATATAAGAAGTTTGAAGAAGCCTTGCAGTTGCTGCGACGAGGTGGTGCATTTGTCGTGAATCAGCCCACAGATTTTAAGCAAAATTTTGATGCTTTGCAAGTCACCACTACTTATCAACAAGCATCGCAGGCAGCCAAGGCTTACATCGTTGAAAATGAGGGCGCTAGTAAACGGATTATGGACTATTTTAAACTGGTGGATATTTAGTAACGATCAAATAATAACTTCCCAATTTATGACGGCATCTTTCGTCCTGCTACTGCGTTAAAAAGCCTCGCCAGCCGAGAGGATTCCTACGTTTTTCGCCTTGTATCAGAACAAAATCTGCTCGGTCAAAATGTGGAACTTATTGTTTGTCCGTTACTTAGAAATCGTTCATCTCGATAAAGTCGCCATTATTTATTTCACCAGAGCCGTAAACTACTGATTTGCAGTTTAATATTTTTCCTAAAGTAGCCGTAGATCGTTTTTTTGCTTAAATGCTTATTGGTTTATGGGAGATAAGATCAAGATTGCAAACAGTGAATTGGAAGATGCTCTAAAGTCTAATCGTAAGAACTGGCATCCTATACAGAACTTCTAATACCGAGAAAAAGTTGGAACAACAGCTAGATAGACTAGTATGAGTAGAATATTATCCGACTAAATTTGCTGAAAAAATAACAATTTATATACGTTCATATACTATTATTTTTGTTCACACCCAAAAATCGTTTGTTTGTAATAAGCAATAGTATTCTTTACTATTAATTCAGAAATTTTATGCTCCGTTTCTCTTTGAAAGAAGGAATGAATAAATACTGTTTGTGAACCGCAGCGGATGGGAGGCTTGATACGCTTTACGCTCAAAAGGAATCGTAATGCCAGAGACTAACAAAATCAAGTAGTAGGTGAGTTGAATATATATTTCTATGTAGATATTTACGCTTATTAATACCCCACCTCCACCGTCCTACTTTCTTCTATACTTACTTTAATCGCATCAATAATTTGCAAATCGATCAATCCTTCTTCACCTGAAGCAGTAGGCATTTCGTTGTCCCAAATATTTTTAATGAAAGCATCCATTTGGGCAGTGGTTTGATAAGTGTTTCCATTATTTGCCACATCAATACTTTTTGAGCTGTGGATGATGGGCTGTTGTCCACCATTGAAAGCAGATAATACAAGGTGAGTAATTCCAGTAATGCATCAACAGATACGGGAAAGCTGATGCTCAAGCACTGAGCTTATTCCTCTTTTTGCGGCACAGTTTCTTTTTTGAAAATAGCATTTACACTCAACTGAAATGCAGACAAAC
>JBCDKV010000093.1:0-11056 GCA_038746215.1 Bacteroidota bacterium
TGACTGTGTGGGAAATTCCCACACAGCCAAATAATTAAAACATTGATCTCAAGAGCCCTTTATTTCCAAAGATTATTCTGAAAATAGCTTCACGAACCATTGATTTGTATAACATGAATTGAAAAAAATAATTATGTATAATTATTTTATTCATTTAAGCTATTTTTAATTGCCTGACAATAGGGTGACAAAAATCACTCCCTCATCTAATTTCCCTCATCTGACAAGCTTCCCAACCGTCCTATCTTGCGTCCAAACTCGAATAGGATGAATATTTTATTTCCAATCATCTTGATTAGTATTCTGATTGCGCTTGGCTTTTTGGCTGCCTTCTTTTGGGCGGTTGGCGATGGGCAATACGAGGATGACTATACCCCTTCCATTCGGATGCTTTTTGATGAAAATGGACAGACCAAAGAGCGACAAGAAGAAAGCAATCAAACATTAGATAAGGATCGATAAAAACCAAAAAAATGCAAAATATACTCTATCAATGCTTCGCGTTGCTCAGTCGGTTTATAAACTGGACAGCTCGACTAAGAAAATAACAATTATAAACAAACACAGCTTATGTCCAAAATTGAAAACTTCAGTTACGACAATGTCATTGTCCGAAACTTTGCCGTGATGACGGCAATTTGGGGAATTGTCGGCATGTTGGTTGGGCTGCTCGCCGCTTTGCAGCTCGTCTTTCCAGAACTTAATTTTAATACGGCGGAAACGACCTTCGGTAGGATTCGTCCTTTGCACACCAATGCGGCTATTTTTGCTTTCGTGGGCAATGGAATTTACATGGGTGTGTACTACTCTTTACCGCGTTTGCTGAAAACACCGATGTACAGCAAACTGCTTTCCAGAATTCACTTTTGGGGCTGGCAATCCATTATTTTAGCGGCTGCCATTACACTGCCACTAGGGATTACCAGTGCGAAAGAATATGCCGAACTCGAATGGCCCATAGATATTGCCATTGCTTTGGTTTGGATCGTCTTTGGGATCAATATGTTCGGTACGATTTTGAAACGTCGCGAAAATCATATGTACGTTGCCATATGGTTCTACATCGGCACTTGGGTAACGGTGACGGTTTTGCACGTCGTCAATAATCTAGAGATTCCATTCTCTTTCACAAAAAGTTATCCCGTCTTTGCAGGTGTTCAGGACGCACTCGTGCAATGGTGGTACGGACACAATGCCGTTGCTTTCTTCCTGACCACGCCCTATTTGGGTCTGATGTACTATTTCTTACCAAAAGCGGCTAATCGTCCCGTCTATTCCTATAAACTGTCGATTATTCACTTTTGGGCACTGATCTTCATCTACATTTGGGCAGGGCCTCACCATTTGCTATACACTTCTTTGCCTGATTGGGCGCAGTCGTTGGGCATGGTCTTTTCTTTGATGCTCATTGCACCTTCTTGGGGCGGTATGCTCAATGGTTTATTGACCTTGCGAGGAGCTTGGGATAGAGTGCGGCAAGACCCCGTTTTGAAAATGATGGTCGTTGCTGTAACCGCTTACGGCATGGCAACTTTTGAAGGTCCCATGATGTCCATTAAATCCGTCAACGCAATCAGTCACTATACTGACTGGACAATTGGACACGTACATATCGGTACTTTGGGTTGGAATGGGATGATGACTTTTGGGATTCTGTACTGGCTTTTCCCACGTCTTTTCAACACCAAATTATATTCTGTCAAACTCGCCAATGCTCACTTCTGGATCGCTACTATGGGGATGCTGGTCTATGTCGTTCCGCTGTATTGGGCAGGTTGGACACAGAGCTTGATGTGGAAGCAATTCACCGCAGATGGTTTCTTGCAGTACGGCAATTTCTTAGAAACCGTAACGCAGATTATTCCGATGTATGCGATGCGTGCAGTAGGCGGAGCAGTCTATGTAGGTGGTGTATTTTTAATGTCTTACAACCTGTGGAAGACCGCGAAAAGTGGACAATTGGTACGCTACGAAAATGCAAGCGCACCTGCCAGAACAAAACACGTAGCACACAAAGGGGAACACTGGCACAGATGGATCGAAAGAAGACCTGTTCAGTTGTTGGTGGGCAGTACAATTGTCGTTTTGATCGGCGGCATGGTAGAAATTTTCCCGATGCTTTTGGTCGATGAAAATATACCTAAGATTGCTTCTGTTCAGCCTTATACGCCACTTGAATTGCAAGGACGCGACATCTATATCAAAGAAGGCTGCCTAGGTTGTCATTCTCAAATGATTCGTCCTTTCCGATCCGAAACAGAACGCTACGGTGAATATTCCAAATCGGGTGAATTTATCTATGATCGCCCTTTCCTTTGGGGATCAAAACGAACGGGACCAGACTTACACCGCTTGGGTGGAAAGTATCCTGATAGCTGGCACTACAACCATATGCTCGATCCCGAAAGTATGTCGCCAGGTTCGATCATGCCACCCTATCCGTGGTTGCTCGAAAATGATTTGGATACCACTTACACGGCTGCGAAAATCAGAGTGCTGCAACAGCTAGGAACGCCTTATCCAGAAGGCTACGCAGCTATTGCAAACCAAGACCTGATGGCACAGGCGATGACCGTGACCGAAAGCTTAAGAGCAGATGGCATAGAGCAAGAAGGCTTAGAAAATAAGGAAATCGTCGCATTGATCGCCTATCTGCAAAGACTCGGAACAGATATTAAGCCGAAAGCACAAGCAGGGAAATAATTCATCTGTATCAGGTATGACGTATTAGGGGCAAAACATACACTACTGGACATTTTTAATTTTTAACACATAGTCACATAGAAACACATAGATGTTATAACTTGATTTTCAGTAAATTATCTTAGTTTTCTTAGTGTCTTAGTGGTTTGTTTAGCCCTAATGTCCAGTAGTCTAGGCAAAACAGCTTTCCTAATACTTGCTATCTGATACCTAATATCAAAGAAATGTACAAATATATTCTAGAGCAAGCAGGAAATATCAATTGGATGGCGGTCTTTGCCTTGTCCACTTTCGTGTTCATTTTCCTGACCAGTGTACTCCTCGTTCTTCGGAAAGATAAAGCCTACATCCATAAAATGTCGAACATGCCACTCGACGATCATTTGCTAACATCTGAAACTTCTTCTCAACATGAAAGCTAGGACATATACCGCCGAGTTAGGTAGTGGTTTCAGCTTACTAGCTGACTCATTCAAGCGCACAAACCGAAAATCAATCATCGCCAGCTCCAGCATCTTATTGTTCTTGCTTTTGCAAGTCAGCGCATTTGCACAAGAAGCGGCAGCAGGCAGTAATCCTGAACACGTCAATCAGGTATTGGGGAATACGCTGCTGATTGGAGGATTGGTCATTGTCTTGTCTGTACTATTGACTTTGATGAAGGTCAATAACATGATTACAGAGTCGATCAAAATTCGACTGTTACAAGAGCATGGCATCGAAGCAATTGAACAGGTAGGATTGGAAGTTCACAAAGAACCTTGGTGGAAGCGGCAGTATAATAAGTGGACCAATGTCGTACCTGTGGAGCGCGAATCCGACATCATGCTCGACCACAATTACGACGGCATCAAAGAACTGGACAACAGTTTACCACCTTGGTGGATTGCCATGTTCTACATCACCATTGCGATTGGTGCGGTCTATATCTATGTCAATCACTTCTCTGATTACGGTAAGTCTTCAGCAGAACAATACGCGATGGAAATGGAAGCAGCAGAAGCCTCTGTGAAAGCCTACATCGCTGCTCAAGCCAATACCGTAGATGAAAGTAATGTGGAAATGATACAAGACGAAGCGGCACTGGCGATTGGCGAAACGATCTTCAAAGCCAATTGTGCGGCTTGTCATGGTCAAGCGGGAGAAGGAGGTGTAGGTCCTAATCTGACGGACGAATATTGGTTGCACGGTGGTAGTATCGGCGATGTGTTTAAGTCGATTAAGTATGGCATACCAGAAAAAGGTATGATTGCCTGGCAGGCACAATTACGTCCAGCAGAAATCCATAAAATTTCCAGCTTCATCATGAGCATCGCGGACACGAATCCACCCAATGCCAAAGAACCACAGGGTGAACGCTATCAAGCGGAAAATATGGACGCAGCGTCAACGGATAAAGATCAGTCTTTGAGTATGAAATAGTTTGCTATTGGTGGTTTAGCGATATGCTAAACCACCAAATCACCAACTACAATGATCGAACTCGACCAAATAAAAGATACGGAACAGTATAGAGATAAAGTCTCGACCATAGACGAAGCAGGCAAGCGGGTCTGGTTGTATCCTAAAAAAGTGAGCGGTCGCTTTTTTGAGGCTAGAACTTATGTCAGTTGGGTGCTACTTGCTTTTTTGTTTGGGATGCCTTTCATTAAAGTCGGAGGTGAACCGCTATTGCTTTTCAATATCTTAGAGCGGAAATTCATCATCTTCGGTTTGAATTTTGCGCCGCAAGATTTTCATCTGTTCGTGCTTGCCATGATTATTGGCATTGTTTTCATTACGCTGTTCACGGTAGTTTTTGGACGACTGTTTTGTGGTTGGATCTGTCCGCAGACCATATTCATGGAAATGGTCTATCGAAAAATTGAATACTGGATAGAAGGGGATGCGGGAGCGCAGAAAAAACTCAACAAAGCAGCTTGGACAACAGACAAAATCGTCAAAAAAGTCAGTAAGCAGGCTATATTTTTTGCCATTGCCGTCTTGATCGCCAATACGTTTTTGGCTTACATCATCAGCATTGACGAAGTAATGAAAATCATTCGTGAACCCATTACCCAAAACTGGCAAGGCTTCTCTGCCATGATCCTGTTTTCAGGTGCATTCTACTTCGTTTTTGCTCGAATGCGAGAGCAAGTTTGCATTGCGATTTGTCCTTATGGTCGTCTGCAAAGCGTACTCTTAGACCAAGATTCTATCGTAGTGCATTACGATCACGTGAGGGGCGAACCCAGAGGAAGAATCCGTAGGAATAAAAAAAGTAAGAAGCAGAGAACACCGCCGAAGCCTTCTCCTTGCAGTGGTAACTGTTCTGGAAATGGCTGCAATGTGGGCAATGCTCTAGAAGCCATTGCTGCTATTCCTACTCTAGATTTAGAAGTGCCTAAAGTTGGTGATTGTATCGCTTGTGATCTGTGCGTCAAAGTTTGTCCTACGGGCATAGATATTCGCAATGGCACGCAGCTAGAATGTATCAATTGTACCGCTTGCATGGATGCTTGCGATAGTGTGATGACAAAAGTAGGTCGGGAAAAAGGACTGATTCGCTATGATAGCTACAACGGCATTACAGCAGGGCGGAAGAAGATATTCACCACTAGAGTCATCGCCTACACTGTACTACTCAGCGTACTTCTGATCGTGGAGGGTTTTCTTTTGAGCACGCGAACACCAGTAGAAGTATTACTCCTACGAACACCAGGCATGCTTTATCAAAAAGTA
Organism: Bacteroidota bacterium; assembly: GCA_038746215.1. Classification (GTDB taxonomy): domain Bacteria; phylum Bacteroidota; class Bacteroidia; order Chitinophagales; family Saprospiraceae; genus JAAUTG01. Next base: position 5,425 of record JBCDKV010000093.1, read on the forward strand.
GATGAAAATACGATTAGCAATTTGTACAACTACCAAATCATTAATAAAACGAACGATGATTTGCCCATAGAATTTGTACTGAGAACAGAAGGTACGATCAAAATGGTAGGAAAAGCACCCAAAGCTGCCGCTAATACCGTGACGGAAGGCGCCTTGTTCATAGAAATGCCAAAGTCTGTTTTAGAAAGCCGCAAAACAAAAATACACGTCAAAATTATGACGGAAGGCGAGGAGTTGGATCAAGTGAAAACCAATTTTTTAGGACCAGTTAAATGAAGCTACTATGAAACTCAATTATCAACAATTGTCGGTCATCACCTATACTATCATGCTCATTCTAGTCATCGTGGCAGGACTAAATTCTTCTGCTGATCTAGTCGTCACGATTATGATATTAGCCCCAGTTATTTTTATTCTATTTGCGCTACTCATCTTACGCTACAAAGAAGAGAGCCAATCGACACTAGAGGAGCATAATGATTGGTATGAGCATTGACTACGACGGTATTTATAAAATCAAAAAAAACAAAAAACATGAAATTTCACTTCGGAACGGGCATCGCTATCTTCTATACCATTTTTGCCACCACCCTACTCTATTTCGTATTCAAATCTACACAATACGACCATAGTCTGGTACGCGAAGATTACTACAAAGGAGATTTAGAATATCAGCAGCATTACGATAAATTGTACAACACAAAACTGTTGAGCGGGGAAGTTGTCATTCAGCATCAAATAGAGCAAAGGCAACTACTAGTACATTTTCCAGAGGAACTGAAGCAGGTGCAGGGCAATGCCACCTTTTTCCGTCCTTCTAGTAGTCAGCAAGACATTGAAATTGAATTAGCAACCGACGGAGATTTAAAGCAAATCATCCCAACCAATCGACTGCAAAGTGGACTTTGGAAAGTGAAGCTGGATTGGGTCTCCGACGGAAAGCCCTACTACAAAGAAATCGCTTTGGTCATATGATATTTTGGACGGCACTAAGTTTGGGTTTTTTGGGAAGTTTACACTGCTTAGGGATGTGTGCACCTTTGATGCTAGCCGTTCCGATGTCCACCACCCAACGCCTCGGTCTGCTCTGGCAAGCCCTACAATATAATTTAGGTAGGGTGCTGACTTACAGCTTGCTAGGGCTTATTTTTGGCTTACTGGGTAAAGGTTTGTTTTTGGCTTCTTTACAGCAGGAATTTTCTATTTTTTTGGGGATTAGCTTGCTAGGTATCATGCTGTTCAAAATCAATATTGAATATCATTTGCTCCGCATTCCCATCTTTGAACGCTACACTCAGTTCATTAAAAAACAACTAAATCACTTACTTCGACACTCCAATAGTCATTTACTGTTGGGTGCAATGAACGGCTTTTTACCTTGTGGTTTGGTATATCTTGCACTGGCAGGTGCTGTGACGACCAATCAGGCATTACACGGAGCTATCTTCATGGCACTCTTCGGACTAGGCACGATTCCTCTGATGTTGAGTGCTTTCTTCATCGGTCGAAAGCTACAAGTTCGTTTTCGTACCGCACTTTCCAAATTTTCTAATGTGGCGATGTTCGCCCTAGCCATTTTCATGCTCTACCGCGGTCTGAGTGTCGATGTTCCTTTGAATTTACAATTTTGGGAAGCCTTGAATGATCCTGTGATGTGTCATTGAAGATACTGATGCGACCCCATTAAATACCTATCCACCAACTTATAATGCGAATAACTGATAAAGTACTCCATTTTGTGGCAGTAATAGCTTTGCTAAACTTTTGAAAATTAGTAAAGTGTTTGAGATCGCGCAAAAAGTATGCCCGAAGGTTTTTTATGGACGGAAAAACAAATTTCAACTTATTTTTGAGAGAAAAATAAGTTGAAATTTGTGTTTCCGTCCGAAGAGAATTACTGAGTATACTTGTTGCTCAATTTGCAAACATTGACCTGAACTATATTGAGCCAAATGTTAAGAAAAATGAGATCTGTATAGTCGTTATTCGCATTTATAATACACACTTACGGCTACTCTTCTAAGATTGGAATTTGAACCCATTGGATCGGTAAGCCCTGAGGATTGCCGAGCCTACTATTACTAACTGCTCGGCAATCCTTAGGACTTCCCGATCAGTAGGCGTTTACAACCTTAGGAGAGTAGCTGATCATGTAATGAACGCTCCCCATCACAAGCAATTAGAACAGCTCTTGAACGCTTCTACTTAATAAATCCTACAGCAATTCCCTTGTCTTTGCTTCATACAGATCACACAAGCACCTTTGACTTATGCAATATTTACACTTCATTTCCATTTTGTTCTTACTATTTACATTCAGCAATACATACGCAGTAAAAGCATATTTTCCACAAAGCACGGCAGTTGATAGTATTCAGGCATATACATTATCCACTGAAATTCAAGAACTGAAATTAGATACCAAAAAGAAACGCCCAAATAAACTCAAAACAGTCTTGCTGAAAATGCTAATCATCCTTCTCATTTTAGCATTTATTACTTTCCCATTTATCGGATTGGGATTGGTACTCTTATCATGGATTTCTACTTCTCTTGGAGTTACGTCTATAGTTACAGGAATTATACTTTCTATCTGGTTAATAGTTATTGTCTTAATGAATGCTGAAAAACGGCAAAAAAGAAGACAAGCAAGAAAAGAACGCCGACAAGCAAAACGCACTCAAAGAAAAGCTGCATAAAACCAACCCTGATCGTCTAGTCTAAGTCTTTATGGCAATCGCTAAAAGCTAGACTTTGTTTATTCGTTGAATTGTTGATCTGTTTATTGCACAGATTCCCTTGATTTTGCTTTTTTGGTCAATGATTATCAGTTAAACAAATAAACATATCAACATCATAAACAGAAAAAATTTCCTTGCGATTGCCTTGATTCATTTGTTGCACGCCCAATTCTTGAAATAAAGAATCCTCCTTCAACAACATACAAACTACAAATCAATGAGATTCTTAATCGTATACATGTTGGTATTTCTTGGTTTCCCTTTGAAGATTTACAGTCAAGAGACCATTACTAGTAAGGTTATAGATGAAAATGGAAATGGCGTTCCTTTCGCAACGATTGGTATAAGTGGAAAAAATTTTGGAATGGTTACATTCGAGGATGGTAGTTTTAGTTTAGTTCATAGTCAAGAATACCTAGGCGATACGCTAACCATATCTTCCCTAGGGTTCAAAAAAGAGAAAATATCCTACGATGGTTTTTTTAACACCCCTCCTGCATCTATTCTGCTCAGGCAAGAGGCTACACTGTTAAATGAGATTGTTGTTTCTTCAAAGCAATTATTTTTTCACCAGTTGGGCACTAAAAAGAAAAAATCGCCGAATCATTTGGGCATAAGCAGTCCATTAGAAGGAGCAACTGTAGCGATGCTTATTGATGATATTTCTGAGCCTGTGCTAATAAATGAAATAGCCGTCGTTGTAAGGCAGCTAAACATGGAAGCTGTACAAATACGATGTAGAATATTTGATGTAGACCCTATTACAAAACTACCTGGAAACGACCTTCTTGATGAGAATTTGATTGAAACTAGTACTGAAAAACAGCAAAAACTAGTATTCAAACCATCAGAAGAACTTTGGGTTAAGCAAGCATTTTTCGTTGGTTTTGAATGGATTATGACTAAAGATCAGTTTGAAAAGCTTCAGAAAGCCAAAGCGGCTTTTTCAACAGATTTTATTGGTGAAATAGTTGCACAAAATCCAGGATACAATTTCAATGTCAATGAAAATAAGCGTATCCAATTTAGAGATGATAAAGGTAAAATCATTAAAAAAGTAGCCCTTACAGATGAGCAAACTGCTATTTTAAATGAGAAAGATGCGGCGAGTCCTAAATTACAGTTTAAGATAAAAATGAAAGGGACTCACACTTATACTGGTTCGCCTATAACTGGCAAATGGTACAAAAGTCCTCATGAAGCCTTGGTATCCGTCAGAGTTGGTTCAAATTCAAAAAAATGGAGTCCTACTCCAAAGGAAAAAGAGACTATCCTTTTTGGAAATAAGGAGATAGTAACATCAGAACTTGAAGCTTTTCTCAAAGAAGGCATGGAAAAGGAGTCAATTCAAGGACTATCAATAGCTATTTTCGATCAAGATAAAATACGCTATCATGATGTAAGAGGTAGTGCAGATACCGAGAACGGAATACTGGTCAATGAGGAGACGATTTTTGAAGCCGCATCGCTCTCTAAACCTCTTTTTGCTTACCTTATCATGAAATATGTAGATACAGGAATATTAGATCTAGATCGTCCGCTTTTTGAGTACTTACCCTATGAAGATATTGAGTATGATGAGCGATACAAAAAGATTACTGCAAGAATGGTGCTTTCACATACGTCTGGGTTTCCCAATTGGCGCAATGATCACGAGGGCAAGTTGTTCATTTCCTTCGAACCAGGTACTAATTACCAATACTCGGGAGAAGGATTTCAGTACCTAGCAAAAGTCTTAGCGCACTTACTAGAGACTGATGATATGGGCTTAGAACAAGCCTTCCAAAAAAAGGTAGCCCAACCGCTTGGATTGAAAACGACTAAGTTCTTACAAAATGAGAAGAATTTAGCAAATAAAGCAGCACCCTACAAAAATGGGATGAGAGTGGAAAACAGGTATTCAAACGACGTTTTTGGAGCTGCCTTTTCCGTTCATTCTGAGGCAAAAGACTTTTCAATTTGGCTAAGAGCTTTGTTGAACGAAAAAGGATTAAGCAGCGATAGCTTTACGGAACTTTTTAAAACTCAAATTCAAGCTACAAATGATGAAGATAACCTAAATGGTGCTTCTGCGTGGACTTTAGGATTCGGTAAATACCATCTTGAAGATAGTATTTTTTATGGTCATGGAGGTAATAATTACGGTTACACGAGCGGCTTTTTTATTAGTAAAGAGCAAAAATTAGGTGCCGTTATTTTTATGAATGCAGACCAAGTATCAGACTTTGTTGTAGATGTGTTTAGGTTTTTGATTGAATATTAAAGCGTTTTTAAATATTTATATGTGAAGACACTTGGCTCAACTTTAGCCTTTTGCTATTAGCTGTTAGCTACTTATGCGAATAACGAGTAAAATATTCCATTTTGTGGTGGGGACAGCTTTGCTAGACTTTTGAGACTTAGTAAAGTGATTGAGATCGCGCAACAAGTATGCCCAAAGGATTTTTATGGACGGAAACACAAATTTCAACTTATTTTTTGGGGAAAAATAAGTTGAAATTTGTGTTTCCGTCCGAAGAGAATTACAGAGCATACTTGTTGCGCGATTTTCTTATATTGACGCAAGCTGTTTTCAAGGAAGCAGGTTAGTAATGGTCAAATAATAACTTCCTGATTTATGACGGCATCTTTTAGGTAATTACTTAATAATCTAACCACCAGACAACTCCTGCAAAGTTTTAAGCAATTGCTCCTTCTTGCGCGAAGAAACTGGGATTGCGGTCCCATCGGATAGTACCAGTACACCGCCGTCGCTTTTGCTGAATCGTGTGATGTGGTTGTAGTTGACCAAGTGGGAGTGGTGGGAGCGGATGAAGCCCCATTTGGAGAGCATTTTTTCGTATGCTTTGAGGTGGAGCGAAGTTAGAATTTTTTGTCCAGAGGCTAAGAAA
>JBCDKV010000094.1:0-11006 GCA_038746215.1 Bacteroidota bacterium
ACACTCCTACGGTTATACTTTTTCTACGCAAGCTGGCGAATGGGAAACCATCACAATTCCTTTCGATGAGATGAGTGCGGACTATCGCGGCAGAAAGGTGAATGTACCGAATTACGCAGGTGAGGCGGTGGTAGAACTGCGCATACTAATTGGCAATAAAAAAGAACAGACTTTTGAGTTGTTGGTGAAAAATATTGGTGCTAAGTAGGTGGACTCAAATGATCGACACTTTTGAATGGCTCTGCATCCCATCCGCTTTGCGGTAAATTCAATTGAATTTATCTAAAACCACTTAAAAATAGTTCCGTAGCTACGGCTATGCAACGATTTAAAGGGTAGTTATCTGTTTTTGTTGAAGTTTTGATTTGTTGAAGTGCTCAAAAGTGGACACGTTCTTAAAATCCCCCTAAGCAGAAAGTCTTTTCACCTTTGGAAAAAAACTTTCTGCGAATCTTGAAAACGAAATCCTTCATTTTCTATTTATATTGCTGTCCATAAAAACCTTTAAGCGTACTTGTTGTGCAATCTCAGGAACTTGACTCAGATTTATTTCGAGCATTACTCAAAATTCATGCACCCCTGAAAAAATTAAACAAACACTTCTATGCCAAAGCAACGAAAAAAGCGAGATTTGCCACAAAAAGACTGTATACAATGTGGGCTGCCATTCACTTGGCGCAAAAAATGGGAAAAAGTGTGGGACGAGGTGAAGTATTGCAGCGATCGTTGTAGAAGAGCAGCTAAAAAAACGAGAAAACATGGATGATAAAACGCAAGAATATGGCACCGATTACCAAAACATGGCATTCCATCCGCTGAACGTATTATTGACCTTGACTTTAATTAGTTTGGGGGCGATATTTCTCACTTTGTCCATCGCTTTTGTCTACTCTCGTATTCAGAGCAATCTACCTCCCTTGCAATTGCCTAATCTTTTTGTCCTCAATACGTTGGTGCTTTTGGCGAGTAGTGCGACTATGGTCTGGGCGAAGCGTTCTTACCTAAAAGACAATACCAAAAATTATCAAAATGCGCTGCTTGCTACCATCATTATCTCCCTCATTTTCATGGGCTTGCAGTACGTCGCTTGGCAGCAGTTGTTCAGTCAAGATATTTTCGTCAATTCAAACGTGTCCGCTTCCTATCTCTACGTCATTTCGGGGCTACACTTTGCCCACGTCATTGCAGGGCTTCCCTTCCTGACGATTTTCCTCATCAAAGCCTACAAACGGATGAAAGAACCTGTCAGTGTACTAGTCTATTTTTCTGATCCCGAAAAGCGACTCAAACTGCGGCTGTTGACGATTTATTGGCACTTTTTGGATGCGCTTTGGATTTACTTGGTACTGTTTTTTTGGATCAATTATTTGGTGCAATAGTTCTATCATTTGTCCGCTTTATCCATGTAATACTTTTATGCTCCATTAACATTCCACCATTCAACACATCATATTTTAAAGCGTTATTTATCTGAATGTAGTTATAAATAAGGACACACATCCATGATCGCAGAGCAGCTCATATCAAACAATATTATCCCTTTAAGAACTTCTGACACTGGCGAGGAAGCACTCAGCATAATGAGTGATTTCTATATCCGTCATCTCCCAATTGTTAACAATCGGCAGCTCTTGGGACTGGTCTCAGAAGATGATATTTTGGAATATGACGTGACGGCAGCGATTGGTTCTTACAGTCTTTCCCTTTATCGTCCCTTTGTGCGCAACAACGACCACATCTATGAAGTGATGCGAAAAATGGCGGAAGGCGAACTGACTGTTATTCCAGTGGTAGACCTTGATAATGACTATGTAGGTTTAGTGACCCAAGAAGATTTGTTGCAGTATTTCGCACGCATGCTTTCCTTCAAAGCGCAAGGCACGATCATCGTTTTAGAGACCAATAAACACGATTATTCTCTATCCGAAATTGCTCGAATTGTAGAATCAGAAGGCTCTAGTATTTTGAGTTCATTCATCACCACAGATGCTTATTCGACGAAAATAGAAGTTACCATTAAGATCAATGCGCAATACGTTCAGAACATCATTGCTACTTTTGATCGTTTCGATTATTACATCAAAGCCTCTTACAACGAAAGCGATTATCTAGAAAGCTTACAGGAACGCTACGATAGTTTGATGAATTATTTGAATGTGTGAGGTGTCTCTGGTAGTTGGCAGTTCGGTTCAATACTTATCATTCGATAATAAGGTTGTACGAAGGCTCAGTTTTGTTAACATTTTACTGGGAAACAGCCTGAGCCAATACAAAAAAATTGAGCAACAAGTATGCTCAGTAATTCTCTTCGGACTTATTTCGAGTATTTCTTAAAACTCCGTACACCCCTAATTTCTAATTCAAAAATTCAAGTGCAAAACATGGCATTCCAACTCTATTCACAAAGCGAAAAACGAGAACTCCCAAGGGTACAACTCAATCCTAAAATCAACGATCCGAATCTGTACATTCCCTCGGAAGGACTCGTCAATGCGGTTAATGTTGCCTTGGCTTTGGGGCAACCGCTACTGCTGACGGGTGAGCCTGGGACTGGAAAAACGAGATTGGCTTTTCACGTGGCACACATCTTTGGCTTGGGGCAACCACTCATTTTCAATGCACAAACGACTTCTACGATGAAGGATTTGTTCTACCGCTATGATGCTTTAGGACATTTTCAGTTTTGCCAAACGAGTAAGACCATCTTGAGAGAGGAGGAAGTGGAAGCTCGATTCATACAGTACCAAGGTCTCGGACAAGCCATCAAAGAAGATCGCAGGGCGGTAGTGCTGATTGATGAAATAGATAAAGCCCCGCGCGACTTGCCTAATGATGTGTTAGCCGCTCTGGAAGATTTGGAATTTACGGTCACAGAAACGGGAAAAAGTTATCGCTCCAGTACCGAAAATCGTCCGATTATTATTATGACTTCTAATTCGGAGAAAAACCTACCCGATGCCTTTCTCCGACGAGTCACGTACTACCACATTCCTTTCCCAGATCGAGCGACGCTCTTGAAGATTTTACGATCTAAAAGTAGCAAAGCCAACGATATGGATTTGGAAGCCGTCATCAAACACTTTGAATTGATTCGGAGAGGACGCAAAGCCAAACTCAAAAAAAATCCAGCCACGGCAGAACTGATTTATTGGGCACAACTCCTTGGCAAATTGGATTTGGATACGACTAGATTGGATAAAGTCGACCAACTCAGCGCAGCGGACAAGGAAAAACTTAGGATTTCTTACTCGGTTTTGGCAAAAAATAAGGAAGATTTAGAGGCGTTGAAGAAGTTGGTGAAATAGCAGATATGGAATAATTACAACGTACAGAACACTTTTTTGGAGATTAATTTAGAGAAGTATTTACATTATTGATTCAGAAAATTTGGTATCTCTAAGCGACTGCTTAAAAATTACACTTCCCTAATCTCATCGTCGTCCAAAAGCACTTACCTAAGCGAGAATTACTCAATTGATACCACACTTTCACACTATGCCTTTACAATCAGGCGTTTTATTGTAGTTTTGCAGCTTTTTTAGTGCCTGCTGCGCAGTTGGCTTAAACTAAGCCTTTCTGTACGTATCATATTTCAAGATCCAATTATATTGTAAACGGGATAAATCTGTGCAACCTAATATACCTGTTTATCTGTTTAAATTGTTTATTCGTTGAACTACAATGCGTTGATCCTAAGCGTATTAAACGAATAAACAGTTCAACAAATCAACAAAGATGGAAATGCACTTTTTTTATCCTATACGTAGTATATACGAACTTGCACTTCCATGAACAATAAAAATAATTCAATCAGCGTGAAACGAATCTTTCTTTTTCTGACAATACTAAGCTGTTCGCTCCAGCTACAAGCCCAAGAAGGTTGGGAGAGTGGTGGTTGGGTAGGCATTGCTAACTACTTTGGCGATTTGAATACCAATTTCGATTTGAGTATGCCTGGACTAGCTACGGGCGTTGTTTTTCGATACAATTTCAACGAGCGCATCGCCATGAAATTTGCGGGTAACTTTGGGCAAATCTCCGCCGATGATGCCAATTCAGACAATGCCTTTGAACGTGCGCGCAACCTGAGTTTTCGCTCCAATATTTTTGATGGGTCTGCGCAGTTGGAGTTCAATTTTTTGCCCTACATTCACGGTAGTCGCGATCAGTTTTTTACGCCTTACCTAAGTGCAGGTCCAGTGGTTTTCAATTTCGAGCCAGAAGCCGAACTGAACGGTGAGTTCTACCAACTCCGCCCCCTGGGTACGGAAGGTCAATTCAAAGGCGAGGAATATTTCAGCACTCAATTGGGTTTAGCGTATGGTGGTGGTATCAAAGTAGCATTTAGCTATCTTTGGAGTTTGGATTTCCACATCGACGCCCGTTGGTTGTTCACAGACTATTTGGATGATGTCAGTACCGTCTATGCCGACCCTGACGACATCGCCAATATTCGCAATGAAACGGCAGCGGCACTCAGCAATCGCGCAATTGACGTACCAGGTACAGAAAATGAGTTTGCGCCTGGCACACAAAGAGGCAACCAATTCAATAATGATACTTATGTCTTTGTAGGTTTGGGATTGATCTACTACTTTGGGGATTTGCGTTGTCCCAATTTGTCTAGGAAAAATTAAGGGATCTTTCGGAGAGCCATAAAATCCTCTAGGAAGAATTAAGCACTAAAAGGACGTGAAGCATTTACTACTGATTTTCAGCGGACTTTTCATGGGTTCGATGGTTTTGGCACAGATTGGCGGCAACAACATTTATGAATTTTTGATGCTCCCCAATTCTGCTCGTGCAACGGCTTTGGGCGATCACGTCATTACGGTAAAAGACGATGCAGTGAGTCTCGCTTACCAGAATCCTGCGGTCTTGAATCAAAGTATGCACACCCAACTCACTTTCAATCAAAACTTTCACCTCTCTGGCATCAATTTTGGTTATTTTGGCTACGGACACCACCACAAAAAGTGGGACATGACTTTCCACGGCGGCGTACAATATATCGACTACGGCGACTTCAATTTGACCGATGAATTTGGTAACATGAATGGAACTTTCGGAGCAGCAGAATATGCTTTGACAGTAGGTGGCGGTAAGCAGCTTTACGAAAAACTATCGGTTGGTGCGAATGTGAAATTTATCTCGTCGCAATTGGAAAGCTATCGTTCCATAGGTTGGAGTGCTGATTTGGGGGCTATTTTTCAAGATACCGCCAGCAATTTCTCTCTGAGTTTGGTGCTGAGAAATCTAGGTACGCCCATCACTGATTATACCACCAACAATCGCGAAACCCTGCCCTTTGAAAGTCAAATTGCACTTTCCAAGCAGCTACGTTATCTGCCCTTTCGATTCACGATTTTGTATCGCTACCTCAATCGTTGGAACATCCTTTACGACGATCCCACTAATCGGGAAAGCACCTCTATTTTTGATGGCTTCGATAATGCCGATACCTCTAATCCTGCCTTCGATAATTTCTTTCGACACTTCGTATTTAGCGGTGAGTTTCTACTAGGAAAAGCTCAGAACTTTAGGATACGAGCGGCTTACAATGTGCTGCGTGCCAGAGAAATGAAAGTCAATAACCTGCGTAGTTTAGCGGGTTTTTCCTTTGGTTTTGGCTTCAAAGTCAAACGATTTCGCATTGATTACGGACAAGGTGTTTATCACTTGGCAGGTAGCAGCAATCATATTAGTCTTTCTACTTACATCAAAGAGTTTAAGTAGGATGCTGTGTTTATTATTGGGGGTGCAATAAACCTCATTTTTGGTAACATTTTACTTGAAACCAGCCTGAGTCAATGTAAGAAAATCGCGCAACAAGTATGCTCAATTAGTCTCTTCGGACGGAAACACAAATTTTTTTTAGAAAAATTTGTGTTTCCGTCCATAAAAAACCTTTAGGCATACTTGTTGCGCGATCTCAAAGTATTGACCAAAGCTCATTTCGAGCAATACTAAAAACTTCGTACAGCTCTAATTCTATTTCATAAAAATCAGCAATTTGAGAGTCTTGTTGCGCGATCTCAGGGAACTTACCAAGGCTTATTCTAAGCATTAAAAAACTCCTTGTATAACCTGACACTTGCACTTAATACTTTCTCCTACCACCTCATCAAGCAATAATTCGTTCAATGGGCATCACCAAAATATCTTCTGCACCAAGTTCCTTTAGAGGACGAACAACCTGCCAATAATCCTCTTCTTTCAGCACGGCGTGTATCGCTACCCAACCTTCTGCAGCCAATTGCATCACCGTAGGACTTTTCACACCAGGCAAAAGCGCGATAATTTCATCGACCTTTGCGTAGGGCGCATTCAGCAAAACGTACTTTTTGTTTTTGGCATTCATCACGGCATCCATGCGGAACAACAGATCGTCCAAAATGGCTTGTTGGGTGTCGTTAAGGTGGTTGTTACCAATCAAAACCGCTTCCGATTGCATCAAAATTTCGACTTCTCTCAAGCCATTACTCCGCAAAGTTCCACCCGTACTCACAATATCAAAGATACCATCTGCTAATCCAATATTAGGCGCAATCTCCACCGAGCCACTGATTTCGTGAATCGCTGCTTTCACTCCTGCCTCGTCCAAATATTTCTGTAAGACCACGGGATAGGAGGTAGCGATTTCTTTACCTTCAAAAAAAGTGAGATCGGTATAATCGGTGTCCTTAGGAATTGCCAAAGACATGCGACAGCGCGAAAACCCAAGCCGTTTGATGATCGCTACGGATTTATTGGTCTCTGCCACCACATTTTCGCCTAATATCCCGATGTGTGCAACGCCGTCTTCGACATACTGTGGAATATCGTCGTCTCGCAGCAACAGCAAATCCAAGGGGAAAGTAGAAGCACTCGCCATCAGCGTACGCTTATTGGTGCTGTATTTAATGCCGCATTCGTTTAGGAGGGCATTGGTTTTTTCGCTGAGTCTTCCTGATTTTTGAATCGCGATTCGCAGGCGATTATTGTCCATATTGCTATTTTTGCCGCAAAAGTAAAGAATGCTGTTGAACTGATACGATCTTGCACTATTTATTTGTTATTTTCATTTAGCGTTCGTTTGACACCATTCCAAAAAGAAGAATCGTGTTTATCCGCTCACTTGACATTTTCTTTTGAAAACGAAATTAAAAACTTCGTTTTTAATTTCGTTTTCAAAAGGCCCTTCGGACAGAAATGATGTTGTTTTTGATGATTTTTGGGAGAAATCATCAAAAACAACATCATTTCTGTCCACAAGTCCTCCCAAAAGGGAAATTTTTACGAAGTAAAAATTTCCCTTTTGGTTTGAAAGTATCAACTATTTTTTGTGCCTCAATAAACATGTCGAAAAGTCTGTTACAGAAACAGAAAAAGTCTTAGTAGTTTAAGACAAAACGAAGTATACAACATCAACATATGAAAAATATAAGTGTAATTGGCGCGGGTACTATGGGCAATGGTATCGCGCACGTTTTTGCTCAGCATGGGTATCAGGTGAAATTAATTGATATTTCAGGAGATGCCTTGGAAAAAGCCCTGCAAACCATAGGCAAGAATTTAGATCGACAAATCAAAAAGGAACGAATTACGGAAGCCGACAAAGCACAAACGCTGTCGAATATTCAGGCTGTGACAGACATGGCTAGTGGTGTCGCACAAGCTGATTTGGTGGTGGAAGCAGCGACAGAAAATACTGATTTGAAGCTAAAAATATTTAAAGCACTAGATCAGAACGCACCTGCACATGCCATTTTAGCCAGTAACACCTCTTCTATTTCTATCACCCAAATTGCGGCGGCTACACAACGTCCAGCGCAAGTGATTGGAATGCACTTTATGAATCCAGTGCCTGTTATGAAATTGATAGAGGTCATCAGAGGCTATGCGACTTCCGATGAAACAACGACGCAAGTCATGGAGTTGTCGAAGCAGTTGCACAAAATTCCAGTAGAAGTTAACGATTATCCTGGGTTCATCGCCAATCGCATTCTGATGCCAATGATTAATGAAGCTATCTACTCCTTGTACGAAAGCGTGGCGGGCGTCAGCGAAATTGATACGGTGATGAAGCTGGGTATGGCACATCCGATGGGACCTTTGCAGTTGGCGGATTTTATTGGCTTGGATGTTTGCCTTTCCATACTCCATGTGTTACACAAAGGCTTTGGTAATCCAAAATATGCGCCTTGCCCTTTGCTTGTCAATATGGTGACTGCTGGTAAATTAGGCAAAAAATCGGGTGAAGGCTTCTATTCTTACACGCATGGTACAAAAGACTTGATCGTATCAGCTAGTTTTGTTTAGCACTCGTTTTTGGGCATTTACGAAGTTTTGTAACGGACAGAAATAATATTGTTTTTGATGATTTTTTCCAATAATCATCAAAAATAACATCATTTCTGTCCGAAGGGACTCTCAAACTTGCTCTAGTATCATGGCTGATAACTGAGGTTGTATCGCGCTACTAAATCCTGTTCTCGCATCCGACTCCCAATTTTCCTATGGGCAGCGATTACAAAAAGTGGAAGAGTGCTTTGTATCAAATTGCCCATCCATCCGCTAGCGGTTCACTCACTTGAAGGTTTCCCAAACCTTCACTCTTTGAGATCGTTCGTTCATCCCATCGCGTGGCGATTACCAATCATCGGATCAAAAACATCACCGATCAAGAAGTGACTTTTGAGTACAAGGATTACAAAGACAAAGCGAAAAAGAAGCTGATGACGCTCAAGGGCGAGGAGTTTTTACGCCGCTTTTGTCTGCACATCCTGCCAAGAGGCTTCCGAAAGGTGAGAAAATATGGTTTGGTATCCAATGCAAGTAAGAAAACCGATATTCCGAAGGCGAGAAAAGCACTTGGAATGCGGCTTGAAATAGCTATCTCCAATCGAAAAGAGCGCAAAGCCATCGCACTCGAAAGACTCTTTGGAAAGGAGGTAGATCGCTGTCCATGTTGCAAAAAAGGGAAGATGCGAACCATCGGCATCTTACCACCCCAACGTGCCCCACCGATCAAAGCCCCAAAAGCGCACCCATAGAACCGCTGACGATCTGTGCTGCATCCGCATCAGGTGGATGCTGTGGCGTAGCCTGGCTTAAAATCTCAGAAAATCGCCCAAAATCGCCCTTTTTATAACCAAAATTGGAAAAATAAGCAACCCAAAAATCACTTGCCGACACAAAAAAAGGTGTTCTCCACACCTTGACCCGCTCACTGGGAAACCTTAGCCCTCCAATCTACAAAATCAAAGTCCATAGCGTTTTCTTGAACCCGCTTCGTTCAACAAAGCCTGATCGTTAGGTTGCACCGTAACTATCAGGCTTTAATGTTGCACACCGTGTTTATTTCTCTTTCTTTTCCTCTTCTTCGATTATCCGTTTTACTTTATCTTCTGAGATATTTAATGAACTAGATATTATAGAAATTGGTATGTTATTTCTGTTCAGTCCAATTACTGCTTCTCGTTCTTTAAGCTCTTTGCCTTCATCAATCAATTTATTCGCATCTATCATTTTCGTATGCTGCTCACTCGCAATATCTCTCAGTCTTTTTAGGTAGGCTTTGTAAGCTGCTTTATCTTCCTCGCTTAGGTTCATTTCATCCAGCTTCTTCTTGGCTTCGGGTAATCCTTTTGCCGAAAAGTCTTCTTGAACTTCTCCGTTTTTTAAGAAGTAAATCCATTCATCTAATTTATCTTGAATGATATTATTGAATTTACCAACTTTGATTATCCAATATTCAGGATAGATTTCATAAACTTCATTTACCTGATAAATTTCTGTCTGTACTTCCGCTAAATTTAAAATGTCTCCCTTATGTATTCCTTCAAAATGTGTTATTCCATGATAAACATAATCTTTACCTTGTCCTAAATCAAAATAGGCAATTGTTACCGATATTACTTTTTTAACCTTTGCATATTCTTCCCCTTCGTCAATATATTCTGTTACAGCTTTTGATGTTCCGTAAAGTATTCTGTGAAAGTAATCGTACTCTTTACTGTTTTGAACTTCAATTATAATTAGCTCCCCTTTCGTGTTTTCCACAAGAATATCAACTCGATTGTGTTTATCGTCAGCATCATCTTTGTTTCCTTCACTTTCTAATATTTTTTTAATTGCTATATCTTCTGACAACAATTCACTCAAAAAGCCTTCTAAAATATCAAAGTTAGCTTTGTTTCTAAGCAATTTCTTCATTGCCTAATCGAACCGTACTAATTTTTTATTCTCCATATTGCAAAGATATCAAGGTCTTGGTTTTTTATGGATTGCTCGTTTTTTTCTTTTTCATAGTGTGCAACGGTTCGTATATGTGGCATGATCAGCTTTTGCTGGGCATGACCGTCATACATAATGTTATCTGTATTCTTTAATTGATGGTGTGTTAAATCAGTGAATTAAGACTTGCCAAGTTTTGTAAACTTGGTAAGTCTAAGCTGATAAATCAACGGGTTTGACCCACTACCCTTTAATTTAACTCCCTGGTAGTTTTTCACCAATAGAGGAAAGTTTTGCAATTTTTTCTATCCTATTGCTTCTTGTCTTATCTGTTTTTGCAAGTTTAATCCATCTCAATACAAATCTTTTACTTGAATCATTTATCTTATCGAAGAAATCAAAAGCTCCTTCAATTTTATTTAGAGCAATTTCAAGGTCTTTGGGTATTACTAAATTATCAACATCATCCATGAAATTCCATAGACCACTTTCTTTTCCTTGTCTTATCGATTCGAATCCAGATTGATACATTTTATTTTCTTCTATAAGTCTATTTGCTCTTTCTTTGTATGTTTTTGACCAATGTTGCACTCTTCTTGGGGATATTAACTGCATAGTTCGAGTATTATCCAATTTTCTTCTTATGCCATCAATCCATCCAAAACAAATTAATTCATCTAAAACTTCATCTCTCGAAATTTACTCATGAACAAAGAATAATCATAATGTATAAATTATTGATTTTCAGTAAATAGTTTCATTGGCTTTTTCTATTTAGGGAATATTTG
>JBCDKV010000095.1:0-10937 GCA_038746215.1 Bacteroidota bacterium
TAATTTTATGAAAAAAATAAAAAACGCCAACGCCCAAAAGACGCCAGCGTTCCCCTTTACACTATAAAATTCAAACTAAAAATGATTTTCTTTTTGAGGTTTTCTGAAAAACGATCAAATGGAGCAGCATACTGGAATACCAATGGTCATTAACTTCGTGAACCACTGACTGCACGATCGCCTGTATAAATCACCAATTCTTGGCGGAAATACAAACTGTTCTGATTCAAATTATTCCAGTATTGAATATCTTTCACACTGCATTTGAATTGCTTAGCGATACTTTCAATGGTGTCTCCAGATTCTACGACGTGCGTTCTTTTAGCACCTGAAAAATTGATCGCCACCACTTGTGCGCCGTTTCTACTTTTGTAAGTTTCCATCGCCGCCGCAGGCAAACTCAAGTAGTGTCCTTTGCTACTAGCAGGAATGTAAGCTCTCCAATAGCCTGGATTCAATGCGGCAATCACATCCGTGGAAACACCACTCAAACGAGCAATATCCTGAAAATTCATACCATTGAAAATCTTTACCGTACGCGTCAATTGTAGTTGATGGCTAGGATAGGAAGGTACTAAATAGTGGTCTTGGTAGTGATTCATCACATAAGTCACCGCCATGAAACGAGGGACATAATCCTGTGTTTCTTTAGGCAAATACTGACGAATTTTCCAGTAGTTTTTCACACCACCTGCGGTACGAATCGCTTGATTGACTCGTGCTGGTCCACAGTTGTAGGCAGCTAATACCAATGCCCAATCTCTATATTTGCCGTACAGTTGCGCTAAAAAGTCAACGGCGGCTTCGGTTGAGCGAATTGGATCTCTTCTTTCGTCTACATCACCATTAATCGTCAAGTGGTACTGTCTAGCGGTGGCTGCTGTAAATTGCCACAAGCCCAATGCACCTACATAAGATTTTGCAGTTGGCTGTAATCTAGATTCGACGATTGGTAAATACTTAAGCTGTTTTGGAAGACGATTGGCATTCAAATAATGCTCAAATACTGGAAAGTACAAAGCCGTTCTACCAAGGATACGCTGTGTAGCGTGTTTACCTTGAATAAGATAGCTTTTTACATGTTCTGTGACAGCAGGCTCATAATGATAAGCTACTGGGCTGTCGATGTTTTTCAATCGCTGTTGGATTGTATTGTCGGAAATGGCAGTAATGCCACGTGTGTTCTTTTCTAGCGACGGATTACCATAGGCCATAAAACAGCCTAGCAGTAATGACAGCGTCACTACACATGTCCATGGGAATTTCATAAAAAGAAAAAATTTGTTGTGTTGGCTAAGGTCTATCGCGAAATCGCCCTAGCACATTTTTTATATATGTTCGGCTTGTAATTACGCTCTTTGGTGAAAAATGTTTTCTAGAATAGGTCTTGTTGTAGTAAGCTACATTGCATATTTTAATTACTATGTATAAATGCCTAATAATTAGGTTTTTAAACAAAAAAATGTTACTGATTTTTTTTGTTTATAAAATGTTAAAATTTTTTAGCAATTACCTGATTTGAGATAATTTTAGGAGTAATGGGCACTAAATATCGTAAATATGTTACTTGGCTTAGGTAAACTCATTGGTCAACAGGAAAGAAATAAAGCTATTTGACACAGCGTATATTTATTACAGAAAATAAATTAGGGCTGTACGAAGTCTCAGTTTTGTTAACATTCTACTTAGAAACAGTCTGAGTCAACACAAGATAATTGAGCAACAAGTATGCTCAGTGGGTCTCTTCGGACGGAAACACAAGTTCTCGGTTGTTTTTCTCAGAAAAAATAACCGAGAACTTGTGTTTCCGTCCACAAAAAAACTTTAAGCATACTTGTTGCGCGATCTCAGGAGCCTCACTAGGACTTGTTCTGGGGGTGTTCAAAACTTCGTACACACCTAATTGAAATACTAAAGTGTCAACTATACTGTAACCGGGATAAATCTATGCAAACGAATATACCTGTTTATCTGTTTAAATTATTTATCAGTTGAACTGCAATGCGTTGATCCTAAGCTTATTAAACGAATAAATAGTTCAACAAATCAACAAAGATAGAAATGCACTTTTTTAGCCCAAACGGAGTATATGTATGGTTTAACCAAGAACATAAATTTATTCCTTGTCCGTTACTAATATCAGACGAATTGGTAAGCTTATCCGTTTATTTTCTACAAATTCCCTTATTATTGTGCCTTCACTTATCATTCCGCAAATCAATTGATGCCGTATGAAACATTATTTGTTGATATTATTCGTGTCATTTTTCGCGCCGCTAGCATCATCTGCACAGGTGGTAAACTACAGTGAACACATTGCACCTATCATCTATCAGAAATGTATGAAATGTCATCGTACGGGTGAAATCGCACCTATGCCGCTTACCAATTACGAGGAAGTCAGCAATTGGAGCAATATGATCAAATTCGTGACGGAAATCAAATACATGCCGCCGTGGAAACCCGATCCTGAATACTCTAAACTACTGGGTGCTAACTATTTAAGCAAGACAGAAATTCAACTCATTAAAGATTGGGTGGAAGCAGGGACACCACAAGGTGATCCCAGTTTAGAGCCGCCCAAACCCGAATTTCCAGACGGTTCTCAACTGGGCGAACCCGATTTAGTTCTCTCTTTTACAGAAGCTTATCCACACCGAGGCAACAATAAGGACGACTATCGAATTTTTGTATTACCCACTGAACTCATTGAAGACCAAGAAATTGCGGCGGTAGAATTGCGCCCAGGCAATCGCCAGATTGTTCACCACGCGCTTTTCACCTACGATCTGACGGGTAAGGCGCGACAATTGGATGCGAGAGATAATCGATATGGCTACAATGGCTTTGGCGGTTTTGGCATCAGTGAAAATCCATTGGATCAGGTGATGTTACCGGGTTATGTGCCTGGTCAGAGTCCTCGTTTCTATCCCGAAGGAATTGGGCAGACGCTGCCTGCTGGAGCAGACGTATTAGTCCAAATGCACTACGCCCCCGTCCCAAATCCGCAAACAGATTCTTCTACGGTAAATCTTTTTTTCAAAAAGGAGACAGTAGAGCGAGAAGTACAGACGGCTTATCTCGTACCCGTACCCGGCATCATTGTCAACGGGCCATTCATCATTCCACCGAATCAAGTCAAACGCTTTGAGTGTCGCATTCAACTCAACCAAAAAGTAAGTCTCATTTCCATCAGTCCGCATATGCACCTACTCGGCAAAAACTGGGAAGTATATGCGCAACCCCCCAATGGTGCAGCCCCGATTCCGCTCATCAAAATTGACGATTGGGACTTCAACTGGCAGGGTACTTACCAATTTGATCGTTTCATTGTGCTGGAAGCAGGTACGACAATTCACGCCTTTGCCACCTACGACAACACCAACGATAATCCACTCAATCCCAATTTTCCACCCAAAGTCGTTTCTTGGGGCGAAAGGACTACCGATGAAATGTTTTTTCTCCCCATCTCCTTCGTACGCTACCAAGCGGGCGATGAGGACATTATTTTTGAAGACGACGATATTACTTCGACGGAAGCCGTAAATGTAGTTTATCCAAAAACAAAACTCTACCCCATCTATCCCAATCCGAGTCAGCAATCCATCACCGTCGGCTTCAGCTTAGCAAAAGCCAGTGCGGTTCATCTAACGATTCACGATATGCAAGGCCGACTGATGCGAAATATTAATGAAAAGGTCTTCTACCCCATTGGCAAGCACCAAGTAAACATTGACACCGAAGGTCTGCCGAGCGGTACTTATGTATTGACACTACAAGGCGAGCATTTCAAATTATCTGAGCCATTTCAAGTGCTGCATTAGAGAAAAAATAGTGGCGTCTCCCCGAATATTATTGCGAAAACCAAAACTTTTAGCTACTTTTGCAACCCGCTAGAAAAGCTACTACTGCCTCGGTGGCGGAATTGGTAGACGCGCTGGATTCAAAATCCAGTTCCAGCAATGGAGTGGGGGTTCGATTCCCCCCCGAGGTACTTAAAAGTTCAGTGACATTCTCACTGGACTTTTTTTGTGCGATCTTAGGAACTTCCCTAGAATTTATTTCAATCCACGACGTACAAATTTTTCAACCCCAACTCAATGGGCACACCACTTTCTGCTAAGGCTTTGTACTGCGCTGGATTAAAAGTGTATAAGCGGGCGGGGCGACCACTACCAATATTTTGAATCTGATCGGTTTCTTGTACTAAACCCAGTTTGAGCATTTTTTTGCGGAAATTCCGACGCTCAATTTTTCTACCCAAAATGGTTTGGTACAATTGCTCCAGGTGAGAAAAAGGAAATTGTTTCTGTAGTAAGTCAAAGCCAATCGGTTGATAGTGTAATTTTGCTTGCAGCCGATCAATGGCTTTCTGGATAATTGCTTGGTGATCGTACGCCAAATTAGGTAGCGCATCGAAGGGAAACCACTGAGCAGCTTCGGCATCCGTATCGGCTCGTAGTACCAAATTTTCTGGATTGACTAAGGCAAAATAGGCGACGCTGATGACCTGTCCCCTCGGATCTCGCGACACATTATCCCCAAAAGTATAGAGTTGTTCTAGGTAGTTCACTTCGATTCCTGCCTCTTCTTTTAACTCTCTAGTCACAGCCTCGGTCAGTCCTTCTCCATTCAGCACAAATCCACCAGGTAGCGACCACGTATGCTTAAATTCGCCAAATCGTTGTTTGATCAATAAGACATAAAGCTGTGCTTTTTCGTAACCAAATACAATGGCATCGACCGCTATTTTGATGTTTTGTGTGTGCATCTTCGATCAATAGAAGGTAAAATATTCCGCTGCATCCACCGCCTTTCCGTTGTGCCACACCTCAAAATGCAAATGTGGTCCCGTAGTTTTTGTACCCGTATTTCCGATGACAGCAACGGCTTCTCCCGCTTTCACAAAAGTGCCTACTTCTTTGAGCAGCACCGAGTTGTGTTTGTAGAACGTAATTAAATCATTGGCGTGCTGTATACCGATTACATTACCCGTTTCCATCGTCCAATCTGCGAAAAATACCCGACCATCCATCACTGCTTTGATGGGCGTATTGGCAGGCGCGACTACGTCCGTTCCAAAGTGTCGCTGGTCTTTGTTGAAACCTTTGATGACTTCTCCCAAGACAGGCGTGATGAAATAAGATTGTTCCAAAGATCGAGAAGGAGATTGATTGGTGCGAATCCCAGTCAGATTCTGAATCTCGGAGGCTTCTACTTGATTGCGTAAGTTTTGTTCGCTGGCATTCGCCTTAATCTGAGCATCTGCGTCTACTGCTTCCAGTGGTTCTTGCTGCACGTCTTCGGCATATTCCACATTTCCAGCCAAGATGCGTTTGATGTTATCGATATAAAAATCGCGATTCTTACGCTCTTCCTCCAATTCCGCCACCTGAGCCTCTAAACTCGCAATCAATTCAATATTTTCGTCGCTACCAGAATAGCCTGGAATGTAGCGTTTCAAGGGCGTGTAGGTAATCAGCATCCACATCATAATGGCTACTGCAACCACAATGGTACTCAAAACCACGTATACATTAAGCAGAGACAAGCGATAAGAACCTACCTCCTCAAAGGTCTCATTATTCATGATAATGAGTCGATAGGTATATTTCAGCCGTTCCCACAATGTTTTTTCCTGATTCTCCATAATCGAATGATTGTAAGGAATGTAATGAAAGTACAATCTCACTTTTCATTACTCCCAAATGCTGTTGATGCAAAAGAACTATGACTGCTATTCACGTTTGGAATAACAGCTTTTTTTCTTGATCGTTTAGGCGCATAGATGATTCCTAACGAGTAGATGATAGGACTTATTTTAATTGATTGTTAATTAGGTACTTGTAAAGCTTTCAACTACATTTGATAGGCTACTGAACAAAATGCAAAATGAAACACTAAGTACACTTAGGAACACTAAGAAAAGCAGCTAAGTGAAGTCAGGCAGTACTCTCCTTTTTTCTTTGGTAATTCAAAATTAAGACTGTCCGAAGTCTCAGTTTTGTTAATATTTCACTGGGAAACAGCCTGAGCTAATACAAAAAAATTGAGCAACAAGTATACTCCGTAAGTTTCTTTGAACGGAAGCACAAAATTTCGTACACGCCTAATTCAAAATGTCCAATAGTTTATACACTTGCTAGACTACTCAACAAAAAACGAACCACTGGATGCAAATAGCTCTAAAGTACAATTATCAAGTGTGAAAGCAACATGGACAGCGACTTTTTCTTTTACGAACTTTTACAAGTAGACATTACATTATCTCCAAAGGAAATGAAAATTTACTACCCCAAACAACCCACGTACCAATATTTTCGTTATTGCTAATCAGGCTTGTGAGCAGATTTAGTACAGTCCTGAATAAGTATGCTCAGCAAACCTTGGAGGTAGAAGTACAAATTTTCACTTATTTTCTTTGCAAAACTAGTGGAAATTTATGCTTCTGCCTAAAAAACTTTTAGGATACTTGTTGCGTATTTCTCCTAAAATACATCAAATCTTATCTTCTTAGCTCGACTTTAGTCTTTTGCTATTAGCTGTTGGCTTGTATCGTAAGTGCTTATAAGTCAGTACGATCAATTTACTTGCACGCACACTTTTTTACGGAGTGTAGGTAAATATAATCACTATAAGTTAAACGCTATCGGCTAATAGCCAACTGCTAATGGCTAAAGTCGAGCTTATTACTTAGCAAAGTTTTCTAGCATGAAATATTTAAAGATAACATTGGTATTCACCTTGCTGAGTGGGACGGCTTCTGCCCAAATTTTGTTGCTGAAGATTGCTCAAAATCACATGCGGCAAATGCGTTATAATGATGCGATTGAGGTCTACGAAAAAATATTGGACAAGAATGGGAATAACGGGACTGCCATCGCAAATTTGGCGGAGGCTTATCGCAAAGTTAATAATAGTCAGAGTGCGGAGCGTTTTTACGAAAGATTGATGAATTTGCCCCAAGTCCGTTCGGTGGATAAGCTCTACTATGCACAAATGCTGCAAAAAAACGGCAAGTGCCACATCGCTAAAATTTGGTATAAGAAATACGTGCTAGATGTCCCTGATGATGTGCGTGGGCAACTGCTACTGCGTGCTTGTGACTATCAGCAGGAATTATTGACCAAGAACCAAGATAGCTACGAAGTCCGCCATTTGTGGTTCAATTCATCGGGCGATGATTTCAGTCCCATATTTTTTGCCGATGGATTGATGTTTACTTCGGATCGCAGGGACGAAAGTCAATTGACAAAACGTTCCGTAGGAGGCGATGATCGTCCATTTTTGGATCTTTACCAACTGCGGATGGCACCCGCCGACCCAGATATTTCCACCAAATGCAATTACCTCTACACCGAACCGAAACCGTTCGACGAACCAATCAATTCTAAGTTTCATGAGGGGTCTAGTGTTTTTTCTGCCGACGAGGAAGAGGTATTCATTACACGCAGCGGCATTGTAGAAGAAGGTTTTCTGCCCAAAGGATCTAATTATTTACAACTGTTTTATTCGCGCAAAGTAAGAAATGCGTGGACGATTCCAGAATTATTGCCCTTCAATGGCAAACAGTATTCCATTGCACATCCTGCACTTTCCAATGACGGCAAGTATCTCTATTTTGCTTCTGATATGCCAGGCGGATACGGCGGAATGGATATTTATCGCGTAGAACGCATTCAAAATCGCTGGGGCGACCTCATCAATTTGGGCGAACAAATCAATACGGAAGGCAACGAGATGTTTCCGACCTGCGATGCGACGGGACGTTTGTATTTTGCTTCGGATAGTCAAATTGGACTGGGCGGATTGGATGTTTACTTTACTGAGGAATTGGAAAACGAGACTTGGAGTATCCCAGAAAATCTCGGCGCACCCATTAATAGTATAGCCGATGACTTCGGGATTATTTTCAATAGCGAAGGAACTTGTGGCTACTTCACCTCTAGTCGGAAAGGTGGTGCAGGTGGCGATGATATTTATAGTTTTGTGAAGCGAACGGCTAGCATGCAGGTCTTGGTCTACGATGCAAGAACGGGCGAGCCACTCAACGCCAGTCTAGTAGAAGATACCTGTACTCAGCAGGTTTTGGTGACCAATGCTAGCGGTAAGATCGTATTTGATATGCCACTCAATCGCTGTTGCACCTTCAAGGCTTCCACAGCAGCCTACGAGAGCAATATGGCGGAAGGTTGCACCCACGAATTGACGCCAGGCGAACAGGTTTTTGTAGAAATTCCATTAAAAGAAAAGCTCAAATTTAACTTGACGGGCATTGTCTTCGATCAATATACTGGATTACCGCTGAACAATTCGACGGTCTATTTGCTCAGCGAATGCCAAGAAGAACAAATACGCCCTATTGTGACGGATGCTTCAGGTCGCTTTGCTTTTAGCCTGAAAGAAAAATGTTGTTATTCGGTGCAAGCAACGCATGAATCCTACGATGGCAAAATTCAAGAAGGTTACTGCACCGCGTTGGAAGAATCCAAGGATTTTATTGCTAAGCTTTATTTGGATGCGAAGGAGTAGTACGCTCCATTTACCACATTCTGAGGCTTGCCATCCAAAAACGCCTTTATATTTTCTACACAAATATTCATCAATCGCGTTCGAGACGCTAGAGAAGCCCAAGCCATGTGTGGCGTAATGATGCAGTTAGGTGCATCGAGCAGTGGATGATCGATGGGCGGTGGTTCTTGGCTCAGTACATCTAGTGCTGCTCCTGCTAATTGCCTGTTGATTAGTGCTTTTTTTAGATCAGCCTCCTGAATTAATCCACCCCTTCCAGTGTTGATGAGATAAGCCGAAGGACGCATTTTTTCCAACAAATTTCGGTTGACAATCTGGCGATTTGCTGCACTCAAAGGAGCATGAAGACTAATAAAATCGCTAGCGGCAAAGAGTTCGGGCAGTTCCACGAAGTCTACGCCCAATCTAGCATCTCTGATTGGATGTTTATGGGTGGCTAGCACTTTCATATCGAAGGCTAGGGCAATATCCGCTACTTTATTACCGATTTTACCGAGTCCATAGATGCCCAGCGTTTTTCCAGCCAATTCGTGGATGGTTTGCAGCGTATAACTGAAATCGGGATACTGCGACCATTGTCCAACTTGTACACTAGCGTGGTGAGCTTCCACTCGATTAAGTAAGGCAAGGATGAGTGCAAAGACGTGTTGCGCTACGCTGGTTGTGCTGTAGCCCGAAGCATTGCAGACGGGGATATTTCTGATTCGTGCCGCTTCAATAGCTATATTATTGTAGCCCGTTGCCATCACTCCAATGTACTTTAGCTTGGGTAGGGCAGCGATGGTTTCCTTGGAAATAGGTACTTTATTGGAGAGTATAATATCTGCCTGCTCAGCACGCTTTATGATCTCATCTGCCGCACTGCGCTCGTATATTTCTACCGTTCCTAAGGCTTTGAGTGTATCCCAACTCAGATCACCTGGGTTTAAAGTATGACCATCTAATACGACAATTTTCGGCATAACTTACTGCTCTTGTTGCAACTCAATCGGACGATTGATACTTTCCTCCAATGAAATGAAAGTCTCTGTTCTTTGAATGCCTTCTATGGCTTGGATTTTGTCGTGTAGCACATCTCGCAAATGGTCGGTATCCTTACAAATGATACGGGCGAAAATGCTGTAATTACCCGTGGTATAGTGTGCTTCTACAATTTCGGGAATGGCTTTCAATTGCTCGGACACTTGACCGTACAAAGAGCTTTTGGCGAGAAAAATACCGAGAAAAGCACTGACATCCCAACCCAATTTGGTATGATCCAATCGGATGGTAGCACCCGTCACGATGCCCATTTCTTCTAGCTTCTTCATCCGCACATGAATCGTTCCACCCGAAACGTAAACCTTCTTCGCTACATCTGTATAGGCTTGCTTGGCATCGCGCAATAATTCGGAAAGAATCTTCCGATCTAGTTCATCTATTTCTACTTTCATAGCTTTATGATTTGGGCATATTATCTGTTTATTCTGTACACCTAAATTGAAAACCTACACCGTGTACATTTTCGATTTTTAAACGATTGTCTTGGTTCAAATATTTGCGGAGGCGAGAGATAAACACATCTAAACTTCTACCCAAAAAATAGTCGTCTTCGCCCCAAATAGAAGTCAATATTTCGGAACGTTTCAGCACTCGATTTTTGTGTTCGGAAAGGTATTTCAATAAATCTGCTTCTCTCTGGGTAAGGCGTTTTTCTACATTTGCGATGGAAAGTGCTAAATTATCATAGTCAAATTCGTAGTCGCCCAGTTGGAAGACTTCTTGCTCATCGCTGGTGGTAATCTTTTTGCGCCGCAAGAAAATTTCAATTTTTAGGATCAGTTCTTCTATACTGAAGGGCTTGGTGATGTAGTCGTCACCTCCTATTTTCAGTCCGTGGATGCGATCTTCCTTAAGCGATTTGGCGGTGAGAAACAAAATGGGGACTTCTTGATTTTTTTTTCGGATATTCTTAGCAACTTCAAAACCGTCTATACCTGGTAGCATAACATCTAAAATACAGAGGTCGAAATCGTGTGATTTGACGGTCGCCAAGGCAGTTTTTCCATCACTACAATGAGTTACCTGATAACCTTCTATCTCTAGATTATCTTTGGTGACGAAGCCGAGTGTTTCATCATCTTCTACGTATAACAAATGTGCTTTCATGATTTTGTTTGTATTTAGTAACGGACAAATAATAACTTCCCGATTTGTGACCAAGCGTAGGCAAGGCATCCCCGCCCGTCCGCTTTGCGGTTCATTCGCTTGAATGTTCTTAACATCCACCCTTCGGGATCGCTCACTCATGCTAGCGGGTCTCTTAGTTGAAAAGATACTTAATCTTTTCTGCAAGCACCACTGCGAGAATGTTAAAAAGCCTCGCCAGCCAAAAGGATTCCTACGTTTTTTGCCTTGTAGCAGAA
>JBCDKV010000096.1:0-10936 GCA_038746215.1 Bacteroidota bacterium
AGTTTTCCCATCGAGCGTAGGTTATTCGTTGCTCCTCTGGTCGGGATTTTCATTTTGTTTGCTATACTTTCTAAGGTGGCTTCGTCGTATTCTATACCAAATCCACCGAATAGTGCAGTAGAATATTCAGATACTGACGTATTACCTAAAAAACTACTGGAATACAGATAGCTAATCGCATATTTTTCTAGCAAAAAAGGAGTCGTATTTTGTAGCTCAGAACTGGGTTCGTACAGCAGACTTTCAAAAGCAAGTTGCGTCAGACTGCCGTCTGGAATAATGAGTAGTTGCCGCGTGGTAGCCGCATCCTTCAAGGCAGGTGCAACTAAAGTTTGGTACATTTGATGCGCAAGTTTTAGGTAGTGTTCTTTTGCTTCGGACGTAGCAGTCGGGGTTCTCAGAAAGTCATTGATAACTTGAATATCACGCATCAAGGCAGGCGTATCTTCTATTTCGTGAACGTTGAAATCATCCCTAGTTATAGTAAATAAATAGGCTTTCTCTGCCCCTAAAAAATATTCTAGCAAGAGGGTATTTTTGGTTAATTTACTTTGAATATTGGAAATCGAAGGAGGCTCATCAAAAGTGTATTTCAGTTCGTAATAATTGGGATAGTCACGTTCTAGTGCCGTTATAAAATTTTTGTAGCCCTGCTTGGTTTGAAATAAGCTATCTCTATATTTTTGAACATCGGCAGTCGTATTGCTTTGGGCTTCGTACAACAACGTCTCTACTCCGTGAATACGCCTTTTCCAATCCCTTTCCTCTTGCAGTATTGCTGTGGGTAAACCCGCAAAGGACTTGGCAGACTGATCTTTCAGCGCATCTATCAAGACAATCGCTTTATTTTTCGCATTGAATTGATAAGCTTTTTCGAGATAAGAGGGCTGCTTGGTTTTTTCGTAAATATTTAGTGCCAGTTCAATAGCCTGCTCATAGTAGCTGGTCGTCTTTTGCAGTAAAAAAAACTTTGCGTTGCCACCTTTGTAATCCATGCGAATACTGGTGAGCAACTGATCTATGGATTCGTAGATTGCCAAGGCATCCGACAGTTTGTTTTGACTGGTGAGCACACTGGCTTTGTTGGAAAGTGGTAGCAATAGGTCTGCCTTAAATTGAATGTAGTGCCGTTGTGGATTGGGTAATTCGCTGGTGACCCGACCGTTCAAATCTGGGACGAGTAATTCAACTGCTCGGTCATAATGTTGCACTGCCAGCTTAAGCTTGCCTTTTGCTTGTTCCAGTTGCCCCAAATTGTTGTACAAACTAGCCTCGTCAACTTTTGCTGACATCTCCTCTGATAGCTCACGACCACGGTCAAATGCAATCTGCGCGGCAGCAAATTTTTTCAATTTCGTGTAGTTTGCAATCTGATTGGTGTAGGCTTCTAACAAATTGATTTTGTCCGCTGCTTTTTGGCAATGTATAACCGCTTTTTGAAAGTAATCCTG
This sequence comes from Bacteroidota bacterium, assembly GCA_038746215.1. GTDB lineage: Bacteria > Bacteroidota > Bacteroidia > Chitinophagales > Saprospiraceae > JAAUTG01. Next base: position 1,452 of record JBCDKV010000096.1, read on the forward strand.
AGCAATACTGTTTTCACCTACCAGATCATAGGTGAGGGCTAAATTGTTATATGCGATACACAAATCAGCGTGCAGCACGGGTTGGTTTTGTTCGTAAAATGAAATGGCGGCTTCAAAAAGTTGTAAGGCTTTATCGTATTGCTGAATATCTTTGTAGACAGTAGCCAATTGGTCTTTGATTTGATAAATTTCGGGATCGGAAAGCGCTAAATTTTGGGTGCGATAATCGTTTACTTTTTCCCAATAAAAAATACATTCATAATAGTTATTGAGTAATAAATGTGTAATACCCATTTCGTTGTAACGATCTATCAGAACTGCCGTATCGCCCGTTGTTTTGAGGTATTCGATATTACGCTCTAAATCTTCTAATGCCTGTTCCAATTGACCTAAATCACGATAAATCGCATAGCGCAAAAAGAGACTTTTCTGACTAGCCTGATGGTTTTTGCCCAGTGATTGCGTTCTTAAATCAAGGGCTTTGGTGACATAGGTAAGGGCTGCTTCCGAAGCAAAATCGTAATAGAGATTCACCGCTATTTTGTGATAGAGCAAGGCGGCATCTACTTCTTTTTGAGTTCCAGTAGCTTCCAAATGCGTCTTCAAGACTTCGATGGCTTTATCGTATGCACCAGCGTCGGTGTATTCTACGGACGCTTCTACTATTCGGAGCGTAGCAGCTTCTTGTGCTTGTGTACCAAATCCGTAACAACCAATTAAAAGTAAAAAGAAGAGTCGTGTAGCTGTGTTCATGTGCTGTGGTTCGGCTTATTTCATTAGGGTGAACGGCAAGCTATCTAAATAGGCTCTTAGCAATACAAAGATAATAAACACATTTCGTTTTGAGAGACACATCATCAGAGCGAGTAAAACTACCAAAAAATAAGATAAAATGAGCATCCCCGTAACCTTTCAATCGTGGCTGCGTAACTCAAATAACAACTTTACACAATTACACTATTTTTTTCAGCACTTAGGGAACATTTTTACTAACATACGCCTTATTAATGTATGCACTTTGTAATGCTATTGTCATCAAGAAAGTAGTATCTTTTCTATTGATTGATTTATAAGCACATAAAACGCATACACTTATTTTAGTTCCGAGATTAGGGATTGCAAACACATTAAGTCGGTCAAAACAGTCAGCCTTTTACACAGGTTCAAGCTCCACTGAGGCAGCTTGGACAACACTACCTATTGCCTTAAAGTGAAATACTATTTGCGTTCAGTTGGCTAGAAACTGAGTCTCGAATAGCCAGTATAGCTATGTCCAAAAACAAAGGAATCCATGAACATTTTAAAAAATTAGAAGAGCTATGTTATTCAATACTACAACACTTCAAGCAGCTTTTCTACAAAAAAGCATTGCTTATCGACAATTTAGCGTCCGTCACGCCCGACTTTTTCGCGTAGTCAAAGTCCTGAGTCTGCTCGTACTGCTCGTGGTACTAGCGGTCATTACTTTCGTGGCTTCCATCGGTATGGGAGCATTTGGCAAGATTCCAACACCAGCGGAACTCATTGCCATCCAAAATCCTGTGGGTTCGGAAGTTTTATCCGCCGATGGTGTTTTGATGGGAAAATACTACATCGAAGATCGTTTGAGCATCGGATTGGAAGATATTTCGCCAGAAGTGATTAATGCTTTGGTGGCGACGGAGGATGCGCGTTTCTTTCAGCACACTGGTGTTGATTTTCGCTCGTGGCTGCGGGTATTTTTCAAAACGGTTTTGATGAAAGATCGGGCTTCGGGAGGCGGTAGTACGCTCAGTCAACAACTGGCTAAAAATTTATATCCACGCCGTGACTATGATTACATCCCTTTGGTTATCAACAAACTGCGCGAAGTTTTTATCGCTCGTCGCATGGAACAATTATACACCAAAGAGGAGTTGTTACAGATTTATTTAAACACGGTTTCATTTAGCGATAATACCTATGGCATCAGGGTGGCAGCCAAGCGTTTTTTCAATAAAAACCCAAAGTCATTGAAAGCGGAAGAAGCTGCCTGCCTGATTGCTATGCTAAAAGCAACTTCGGTCTATCATCCGTTGAAAAATCCGAAGACTTCTCAGATCCGACGGAATGTCGTTTTGGAGCAAATGCAGCGTTATGGCTACCTGAGTGTGGCAACCAAAGACTCTTTGCAACAGCTACCCATCGCGCTCAACTATCAGCCCGAAACGCATAACGATGGTTTGGCAACTTATTTTAGAGAGAGCCTACGATTAGAGTTAAAAGATTGGTTGGAAGCTTATAATAAGGAACATAAAACCAATTATAATCTCTATACCGATGGATTGCGAATTTTCACAACAATCAATGCACGGATGCAGCAAATGGCAGAAAAAGCCGTGCAAACGCATTTGAGTGGACTGCAAAAGGCATTCGACGAGCATTGGGAAGGCGAAGAACGTCCGTGGGAAGACGAGCGACTCTTGAATCTTTCGAGACAACAAAGCAATCGCTACAAGATTTTGAAAGCTGCTGGTTTGGATGTATATGAGATTGATTCTGTATTTAATGTGCCAGTGGAAATGACCGTTTTTGATTGGGAGCAAGGAGAGCGAACCGTGAAATTGTCTCCCATGGACTCGATTCGCTATTATTTTAAGATGCTGAATGCTGGATTCTTGGCAATGGAACCGCAATCGGGTTACATTCGCGCTTGGGTTGGCGGTACGAACTATAAATATTTCAAATACGATCACGTCCGTTCGGAGCGGCAAGTTGGTTCTACTTTCAAGCCTTTAGTCTACGCAGCGGCGATTAAAAAAGGGATTCATCCTTGCGACTACATCGGCAATCGTTTGGTGACCTATTCACGCTACGAAAATTGGCGTCCAAAAAATGCGGATAATCGCTACGGCGGCTACTATTCGATGGAAGGTGCTTTGAGCAAGTCCATCAATGCGATCACCGTCAATTTGATTATGCGTACTCGTGCGGATTCGGTAGCGGCTTTGGCACAACAAATGGGGATTCAAAAGGCAATTCCTAGCGTCCCTTCCATTGCGTTGGGTGCAGCGGAAGTTCCTTTATTTGATATGGTGAATGTGTACGGGACTTTTGCCAATCGAGGTCAACGTGTGCAGCCTATCTATATTGCAAAAATAGAAGATGCAACAGGAAAGGTGCTGCTGCAAAATGAAGCCCTCAACAGCGGAAACCTAGCGCAACCTTTATCGACGGACGAAGCGGACATGATGAACGAGATGCTACAAACCACCGTCAATCGTGGCACGGGGATACGTTTGCGCTATCGCTATAAATTTGAGACGCCGCTGGCTGGCAAAACGGGTACGAGTCAAAACCATTCTGATGGTTGGTTCATGGGCTACACACCCGCTTTGGTCACTGGCACTTGGGTTGGTGCGGAATCACCTTCGGTCTATTTTCGGGATTTATCGCTGGGACAAGGCGCTAACACCGCACTGCCCGTATTCGCCGAATTTTGGAAACAAATGTTAGCAGAAGAGCAGTTTGATCGCTATACCAAGGCTGCGTTTCCTGAGCTTTCCCTGGAAGCGAGTTCAAAACTGAATTGTGGCAGCTATGTTGCTTCCGATAGCACCTATCAAAACATCGTGAATAAAGTGAAAGCAGCAAAATTGGTAACGCACGAGCCGAAAGCGCAGCCCAAGGTGACCGCTACTTTGCTCAGTCAGGTTGGGATAGAGGAATGAGCAGTCAAACTTGTCAACCTAGTAGTTGCTCAGGTGTGGATGCTTAGCGAAAGTTGTGGGCAGCTTGGGATAATTTTTACTTTTGTAAAGCACTTGAGATCGCGCAACAAGTATGCCCATAGGTTTTTTGTGGACGGAAACACAAGTTCTCAGTTATTTTTCTCAGGAAAAATAACTGAGAACTTATGTTTCTGTCCGAAGAGACTTACCGAGCATACTTGTTGCTCAAGTATCTTGCGTTGACTCAGGCTGTTTCTGTTAAGAAAAGTGAGACTTCATACAAGCCTATATTTAATCACAAATATTATTATCTATCGCATAGCGCACCAATGCTGCCGTATTATCCGTACCTGTTTTCTTGTAAATCGTTTTGCGATAGCGTTCCACCGTCCTGATTTTGCGATCTATTTCATCTGCAATTTCTTTGTTCATTTTGCCATTGCAAATCATCTGTACGATCTCGATCTCTCGCTCGGTCAAAACACCTTCTACGCGCTTGATGTCATCATCTACACCGTAGGTCACAAATTTACCTTCGTCCATGACTTCATAAATAGCCTTAGAAATGAGGTGTAAATCTTTGTCTTTAGCCAAGTAGCCATTAATCCCAACGTCCACGGCACGACTGAAATACAAACGATTTTTATGAAATCCAGTTAGCAAAATAATTTTGATATTTGGATACTTAGCTTTGACCTCTCTACTAGCTCGAATCCCATCAGTATTGGTATTAGGCATATTGATGTCCATCAAGATTAAATCCACCTTTTTATTTGCCAATATGTGCATCATCTGCTCAATATTGGTCGCTTTTCCAACCACTTTTATGCGTTCTTCTTTTTGAAGAAAAGAAGCTATGCCATCTAAAATTACTTTATGGTCGTCAACTAGTAGGGTGTGTATTATTTTCTTCATAATGGACGTGTTTTATACTAAGTAACGACTTTAGCCCTTTGCTATTAATGCGAATAACGACTGCACAGACCTCATCGTTCTTGACATTTGACTCAGATATGGTTCAGGTCAATATCCGCAAATTGAGCAACAAGTATGCTCAGTAATTCTCTTCGGACGGAAACACAAATTTCAACTTATTTTTTAGAGAAAAATAAGTTGAAATTTGTGTTTCCGTCCATAAAAAACCTTTGGGCATACTTGTTGCGCGATCTCAAAGGCTTTACTAAGATTTATTCAAGTATTACTCAAAACTTCGTACAAGCCTAATTCAACTTAAAGAATCGGAACTTATTGTTCTTTTATTCCTGTGCGAAGTCTTGTTTTTAAAAAGCAAATAGCGATGTACAAAGTCAGGAAGCAGCCTTGCGATAAGCATTCGGCGATTGACCAAAAGCTTTCCTAAACTGCCGAGCGAAATAATTGGGATCGCTATAGCCCAAGTCGTAAGCAATTTCAGAAATATTGAGCTGTTTGTCTCGCAGCAAGACCTTCGCTTTTTCGAGCCGAAATGCACGAATCAGTTGAGAAGGCGTTTGATCACTCACAGCTTTTAATTTTCGGAAAAGTTGCACTCGACTCATATGCAGGCTATTGGCTAAGGCTTCGACATTAAAATCGGTTTTATCGTAGTGGGCTTCAATTTGTTCGCGGATTTCCAACAAGAATTGTTCTTCCAAGTTCAAAGTATCGGATACTTTAGCAGTAGTTGCGTTTGAACTATCGGAAATCTTGAAGGTATCCGACAGTTGATAAAGCTGATACCTTCGCTGCAATTGCCGACGTATTTCAATCAAATTTTTCAAACGAATGAATAGTTCCTCCTTATGGAAAGGCTTCATCAAATAAGCGTCTGCGCCGTATTTCAAACCTTCCACTCTATCTTCTTGTGTCGCTCTTGCCGTCAACAAAATGATTGGAATGTGGCTCGTGCGTATATCTTGCTTTAAAGTTTCCACCACTTCAAAACCATTCTTTTTGGGCATCATTACATCGCTGATGATAATATCGGGCGTTGCTTCAATCGCTTTTTCAATACCTACTTCGCCATTATTGGCCAGCAGTAATTCATAATGTGTACTCAGCAAGGATTGAATGTAAATAACGACATCTGTATTGTCTTCAATGAGGAGTAAACGTGGTAAATCAGTATGCGCTTCGACAGAAAGCAAATCTATTCCATCGGCTACGGAGTGATCTGTATTTATCGTCTCATAAGCTGCTGATCTTTTGGGACTTGTCCTTCTAATTGGAAATTGCATATGGAAGGTTGTACCTGCATTGACTTTGCTTTCCACTCGTATCGTTCCATTTAGCAACTGCACCAATTCTTTCACCAAAGCCAAACCAATGCCTGTCCCTTCTCCTTGCCTGCTCTGCGTATTTTCTATCTGATAGAAACGATCAAAAATGTGAGCTAATTCCTCTGGAGCAATGCCAACGCCATTATCCGTAATTTTCACGAACAACTGTTCCTCTTTTTCGGCTAGATGCAGAATGATTTTCCCACTTTCTCGTGTGAATTTGATGGCATTGGAAAGCAGATTGCTGATGATTTGGCGGTATTTTTCTTCGTCCATATCCAAATACAGTTCTTTGATTTCGCTGTAAACGGTGAGTCGAATGTATTTGCGATCCGCTAGCGATTGGAAGGATTCGCCGATGTATTGCGTGAAGGAAACGATTTCGATTTGCTGGTAATTGATAGGGAGTCCATCTGCATCTAATTTGGAAAGATCGAGGAGTTGATTGATGAGATGAAGCAGTTTTTTGCCATTTCGGTCAATGAGTGTTTGGGCTTTAGGATTATCTTTTTCTTGATTCATACCTAAAATGACGGTCAAAGGTGTGCGAAATTCATGTGTGATATTGGTGTAGAAGCGGGATTTAAGTTGGTCGAGCTTTTGAATTTGAGCCGCCTCTTGCAATGCCATTTTCTGCTGACTTTGCCTTTGAATGCGTTGCTCAATCCATTTGTACAGCAAAAGAATAGCGGTTGCAATCAATAATCCATAAAGCAAAAAGCTCCAAGTCGTTCGATACCAAGGCGGAAGCACTTCAAAGGTATAGCTTCCAATTTGGCTGATCTGACCATTAGGTACTTTCGCCCTGACTTGAAAAACATATTCGCCTTCGGGCAGATTGGTGTAGTTGCGTTCTGTCTTCTCCTCCCATTTTGACCAAGTGCGATCAAAACCTTCCAATTGACTTTGATATTGATGCGATCCATAAAGAGGGAAATTAGTAGCCGCGAATGCAAAGCGGACGTTGTTGTTTTGGTAGTCAATGTCACTGAAATTTGGTGTGCCTTGTCCTGCAAAAATGGTAGAATCACTATTGAGATGCACCTTCGTTACTTGTGCTTTGAAGGTAGGAAGTGGTGGTGCTTTTTTAGTATCAACTCTGATGACTTGTCGCCCTGCGAACCAAACTACGCCATTTTCTTCGGCATAGATTTTCTGGGTATAGGCTAATTGATCGGTGAAGACTTGTTGCAGTGGTACGGCATTCCAGTGATATTTTCCATCGGGCTGCAAACTATAAACACCCAAGAGATTTTCACCCGAATCTAAATTGATGAGCACCCAAATTTTTTCATCTACTTCATTGGAGGTGAGTAGCCAGTTGAGCTCATCAGAATCGTATAATTTCGGAAAACGCTCGTCCAACTCAAATTGGTCACTGGTTCGATTATAGCGATGGTGTCCTGCCACCAATTGTCCACCCAATATTCTGAGTTCCACACTTCCCACAAAGTCCTCTGAGGGTGGATATGCTTTAATTATCGGATCGCTCATGCCTACTCCATCTCGAAAAGTCAGCTTAAAGTAACTGCCTTCGCTAGTGCTTGCCCATAGTTCGTTTGCTTGTAAGGCTACAACATTGTTGATATCATATGCTTCTAGCAAAAACTGCTCACTGCTGCGCCATTTCCCTTCCGATTGCTGCGTCCAATAGAAGCCATTTGAAGTAGAAATGAAGAATAAAGCGGTATCATAAGTGGATGCGCTCACATTTTTAATGACGAAATCAGAAAATTTAGGTAGCTCGGCAGTTCCTCGCTCATTTATTTCATACAATGAACTACCAATGTTGAACAGACAAATTTTCTCCGTACAATCCATACTCAAGCCTTCCCCACCATTGCCCAAGAGAATGGGGCGGAAACTGCGCTGCTTGCGGTCTAACTGATTGAATGCAAAACCAGTCGCATTGATCCCATACAAATCACCTCGATACCTTGCCAAATCAGCAAAATAGAAATCTTCTCCTGTTGTATTCTGATCGAATAGCGTAAAATGCTCAGAAACGTCTATCTGGAAAGTCCCTTGATCGTAAGTATTGATCCAAAGCGTATGAGCAGATGCCTCGTAGTGTAGGGATAAAAAATTATTGGAAGTCAGATTGTGTTCTGCGTCCAAATAGGTCATAATTTTGCCTGTCCGATCAAGGATACAACCCCCTTTATCATCGGTCATCAGCGCATAACGATTATTGGAAAGTAAAGCTACAGATCGCAGACTTTGCTTCATCAACTCATCTGCTTCAGTAGGAAAAGCTTTGAATGCTTGTCCATCAAATTCATAAAATCCTTTTTTAGAAGTCGCAAATAGTAATTGATCGTTAGGACTCGGTAGAATGCTGACTATATTTTGGGTCAAAAAATCGTGTTCGATAGGGATTCGCTTATCGCCCTTCAATTCGTATAGATCGTAGTATTTTGCTCCCTTTTTGTCACCAAACACAAATAAGCGATCAGCGGCAGCTAAGATTCTAATGAAATAATGCCCTTCCTCTGGCGTCCATATCTTTAAAGATTTATCTTTAGTGTCATATCGAATCACTGCATTGGCAGATCGAAAATAGAGAAATTTTCCCTGTGCGATCACTTGCCGCATTTGCCCCAAATCAAGGCTGCTGTCCTGTTTCGCAACCAGTGGTTTCAGCGATTCAAAATAGTAAGCGCCCAAACTATCCACTTCTAAATAGCCCAAATCGTCAGTGCTGCTGATGTATATTTTATCGTCCGCTCCCTTCGCAACCGCCCAAGCAATACGATTGTCAATATCCACTTCTTCCCATTGGACACCATCGTACTTCATCAGGCTAGGCGTGCTGTAATTGGCAAGGAACAATTGCCCTGCGCTATCCAAAGCCGTTCCAAACACAAAGGGATTGCCACCGTAGTCTTCGGGTGCATAATGTCGGGTAGGGAATTGTCCTAATTCTTCGTATTGAGCAAAACCAATTGTCGAGAGAAATAGGGTAGGGAGCAGAAAGAATAGTAGCTGGAAATGTTTCATTTGTGCGTTTGGTGAAAGCGTTCTTTGACCAAAGTTAGAGCTTGTTGGGGATTTTTACAAACTGATAATCAGTAGTTTGTGGTTCTGACAAGATGAAAAATTAACTGCATAGCTAGATACGGAGTTCATTTTTCATGCAATCAGGTTCGTAAAATGTTGGTTATCAGACAGAAAAAATCCCAATAAGCGCTTAGCAAAATCTTTAAGTACAGATGAAGATGGTCTCTACTATTTCAAGTAGGTGGATTTAAATAAACGCCACAACTGAAGTGAGCTACTTTTTGAGCTAAAAGTGTTCCCGTAAGGTGCAAGCAATAAATTTACGTTCTTACGCTTGAATGGTAGGCGACTTGTACGCAGTTTTTTTGGAAGCATTCGTTTTGCCCGCCCGTCCGCCAGCGGTTCTCTCCGCCAAATCTTCTTAAGATTTGATCCTTCGTACCTGCTCACCCATCCGCATGCGGTTCACTTCATCAGCAACACTCAGTTGCTGGTTTTGCTTAGGCAAAACTGCATTGCGTTCATGCTACGTTCTTAC
>JBCDKV010000097.1:0-10934 GCA_038746215.1 Bacteroidota bacterium
AGTCGATCATGATCTATCATTTCATTATTAGTATTCTCACTCAATAACGGTCTCCTCCTCCAAAACACTTTCCACATCCAACACCTCTTCCATTTCCGACCGCTCCAATTCTTCCACCAACCACTTGATAACCCAAGTTCTAGCTATTGCTTTATTCTCGTCAGACAGCACGAGGTCAATCACCAGTTGCTCTATACCTTCTTCTTCATCTTCCTCTCCAAAAGTGTCTGTCCAGCCTTGAATGTAATTCCCTTCCACTTCTTCGGCAGGAACTTGTAGTATGCGCAGCAATCGATTCTTGTTAGGTTTTAATCCTGAGAAAATAGGATTGGCATCTCTGATTTTTTCGTCTTCTGCATTTGTTTTAGTGAAAAAGGGTTGAAGCTGAAGGTCGTGCTCTTCGGCAATTTCCTCGAACCATGTTGCCCACATCGCTTCTAGTGCATCATAGACTTCGGAGTCGGTTAGGAAATTCGCGTATGTTGGTGAAATGATATCCATAACAGTTTCAATTCTTTAACCAATAGAATAGAACAAGAAAGCCTATCAAAAGTACAAAAGCCCTTCCTGCTTTAATCTCTAAATCTACTCGAACGCCTCTCTTTTTTCTACTTCTAAAAGAGTGACTAAAAGGCGCGTCCACCTCTTGCGCGTTATTCACAAAACGTTCGGCTTGTTCAAAGAGTTTCTATCTATCTTTCAAATCTTGTTTGGAAAGCTTCTCTTTTAGCTGATTCAGCAATCGCTGTCCATCTTCTTTACTCAGAGGTTCATCTTGCGCCCACGATTCCGATTCTTCCAGTCCGCCACCTTGAGCTTGCCATCGCCCTCTGTGTTTTTTCTTCTTTTTGCTCACTTTCACTGGGGTTTAGTTGAAAAGGACGCGAATATAAGAAAAGTAGATTTAGTTCAATGGTAAGTTATTGATTTTCAGATAAATAGATTGCTCGCATAATGTCTATTAGCTACCGCCTAATTCCGATGGATTAGAATTCATCAAATAACCGTGGTTTTAAATTGTCCAGCAATGGGAAATTGCTGGACAACAAGCACTGTTGCTGGACAATTTCCCATTGTCCAGCAACTTCATCAAAACACGTATTTAATTACGAATGTCAATCTATCGGGATAAAGTCTCCAAAAGAGCCTCATACCGCTCTTCCATCTCCCCCGACAACACCTTCCTCTCCCTCAACCACTCAAAATCCTTCAAAAAAACCTCCCGAAAAGCCACCTGCTCCTCTTCACTTAACGCCACCTGCCAAGCCGCCCACTGCGCTTCCGCTGCCTGCCACTGCCCTTGCAACAAAAGCGTATGCAGCAAACGAGGATAGAAAGCTGTCCGCTCATAGTCCAAAGCAATGCCTTTTTGTAGGAGTGCGGTTGCCGAAGACCAGTCTTTCGCTTGCCATAGCTTATCGCTCCAAGCGAGATAGATCTTGTGTAGCTCTCGCTGGTAGACTGGATTGCTGGACAACTCGAAGGCGCGGGCATAGCACTGCTCGGCACGCTCGTAATAGGCATTGAAGATGGCTGGGTTGTTGTTGCTGGCGACTTTATCGGTGAAGTAAAGGGCGAAAGCGTGGAGCTTAATAGAACCCTAGACGGTCAAAGTTTACAACTTCGATCTAACACACGCTCATTCTAAATCGCCATTCACAGATTCGTAATCCCAACAAACCAAACCCACCAGAAACTCACCCCAACAATCTAATCTGCTCTACTATCATCGCCCCATCGTTCAGGATTTTTCCTTCTATGCGTATGAGTTCTCCAATTAAATGGCGGGCTGTTTTTTGAATAATGGTCTTTGAGATTTTAAGTACTTGAACTTGCTCACTTTCTATGCCTCTGACTGTAATTTGTTCTTGATCTAAGTCTGCGGCAGATAGAATGCCATTAAGTATTTATTGCACAGCCCACTATTCTAACACCTTATTTTTCAAGCCCAATCTTTCAATAAGCACATGCTTCAAATACTTCATCATTTGTACAATTTTGAAGAGGTCGCTTGAAGTAGCAGAAAACTCCTGACTGATGGCAAATTGATTGCCTTCCAATACCATAAAATACCAAAATCTTCCTACCACATAGCAGCCATAAACAACTTCCTCATCCTGATTGTGCGTTTGTCCGACTAGCATGGCGGCTAAGTTTTGTCCAGCAGGATCACCACTACTATCTACGTCTTTTTTATACTCATGGAAACTGAAAAATGGTTTTTCTGGCTCACCACCACCACTAGCAATAATGCCATCTGGTTTTCCAATCAACTCATATTCACCAACGATGCCTGAAATGTGTCGTTGTGCATAAAAATTGAGTTCGTACGGGATTTTAAAGTTGATGAGATTTAGAATCGGCCCAATAAATCCAAGTGATAGTTCTTGTTCATTCCAATCATCTACATTAGCCAACAATCGATCTTGAAAAACTTGGATGACCACTAATTCTTTTTCTGTCAGAGCGGTTTCTGCACTTAACCATTCCTCTAAAGCCTTGATTTTATTCACTCGACGAAGCCCAAAAAGCTGGTATAACTTATTTCGGGTCATCTGATTCATGAACAATTTCTGTGCTTGCTGCTCCATAATCTTCTCTATTTAAAATTCTAATTTATTGCAACAAAAATAGCTTAATTTGAGCAGTCCAACAACATGGATGCAGAACAGATTATCTTTTCGAGGTTTTGCAAAAATCTTAGAGCTTGTTTGGAGCAGGATTGAACTAGAAGTCAGCAGTTTGTGGTTCTGACAAGGTGAAAAATTAACTGCATATCTGGATACGGGGTTCATTTTTCATGTAGTCAGGTTCATAAAATGTTGGTTTATAGGAAAATAGTGCTCCAAACATGCTCTTAACGCTGGTCTTTGGTCAAAGTGAGACAGAGCTATAGTATGTCCCTTCTCTTCACAAAAATTCAAACCGCAACTTCCCTTCTGTAGGCTCTAAAAATGCCTGACTAGCTTTGAGTATCATAATCCTGTATTCGAGGAGATGCGATAAATCATTATGTGCAAATGTTTCACTTTGAGCTTAGAGCTTGTTTGGAGTAGGATTAAGGGAATTTGTAAAATATTAAGAAAAACAGGACTTCGTACAGCCTCAAAATACAATAGTCGATCTGCTGCTATAAAAATAATTGCCCTGCACTTCCAACAATTAGCCCTATCTTATGCGTTCTCTATCCATAAAAAACGTTAGAGAAAAATGTCGAAGAAATTCCGATTGCTAATTTACTTTTCCTGCTTAAACTTCGCCCTGATTGCCCAAAACATAGAGATGTTGGTTGTGGATGAAAATGAGTTGCCTTTGATTGGGGTGAATATCATGGCGCAAGGTGACAAAATCCATAATATTACGGATGTGGAAGGTAAGGCAGTTATCCCTTACTATACAGCGCAGGCTTCCTTTGACGTCTATTTCAGCTACATTGGCTACGAAACCCTCATCATCAACTATCAAGACCTCTTGCAACGCAAAAAAATCCAGCTCCAACCATCCACGGAAAGCTTATCCGAAATACTGGTCGTCGGGCGCAAAAACGAACGGGCAGCAGATCTTCCTTATCAAATCGAACGCATTTCCTCAGCAGACATCGCTACCACTCAATCGCAAACTTCTGCCGATGCCCTACGCGATCATGCGGGCGTATTCGTACAAAAAAGTCAGGGTGGCGGCGGCAGTCCCGTCTTGCGTGGTTTTGAAGCCAATAAAGTACTGTTGGTGGTGGATGGTGTGCGGATGAATAACGCCATCTATCGCAATGGACACCTGCAAAATGCGATTACAGTGGATGCGGCAATGCTAGAACAAATGGAAGTGATTTATGGGCCAGGTTCATTGACCTATGGTAGTGATGCTTTGGGCGGGGTCATTCATTTTCGCACCAAAATGCCCAAATTGGCTTTTGAAGGAAATCAACAGCTTGCGACTAATTTTTACACCCGCTATTCAAGTGCCAATCAAGAAAAGTCGGCACACCTAGATTTCAATTTTGGGCGGCGACGTTGGGCAGCTCTGGCTAGTGTGACTTATTCAGATTTTGGGGACATTCGAGCGGGTAATCGCTACCTTAATTTTCCACAAGACTTTGGGCAACGTCCGTTCTATGTGGAAACTAGGTTTGATGATAATAAGGTAGAAGATGCCATCATAGCTAATGATCGTCCTAATGTACAAATCGGAACGGCTTACAAGCAGTTGGATATTTTGCAAAAGTTCAAGTTTCAGCCTTCCGACCAAGTTCAGCTACTCGCCAATTTTCAGTATTCCACTTCTAGCAATATTTCGAGGTATGATCGTTTGACGGCACTGAGCTCAAATGATCCGCAAGATTTGAGGTTCGCAGAATGGTACTACGGACCGCAAGATCGCATTCTAGCCAGCCTACAAACCAAACTCACTCGTCCGACTATTGCTTACGATAAAGCCCTTTTCATTGCTGCCTACCAAAAAATAGCAGAAGAACGCTTTGATCGTCGATTAGGGCAAAATGGTCGTGCTTTTCAGTTGGAGGATGTGCAAGTTTTGTCGCTTACCGCAGATTTTGATAAGTTTTTGACAGCTTCCAGAAGGCATATTTTTGCTTACGGACTAGACTGGAATTTCAATGAGGTGCAATCCGAAGCAGGTGTAGAAGACTTGCGAGATGGAACAATAGCACGCACCGAACCCACGCGCTATCCAAGTGGCAGCAGCCAAATGAATACTTTAGCCGCCTACAGCAGCTATCGTTGGAAAAGTCGCGATTCCATCCTGAATGTTCATGCTGGTTTGCGCTATACTTATACCAGCACCTATTCGCTTTTTGGTGCGAACGATCCTATTCAATGGACACCCAATTATTATATCGATGGCGTTCGCAACGAAGGCGGGGATTTGACATGGGGATTGGGCTTGACGGCGAATACGCCTAAAGGTTGGCAGTTGCGCCTATCTACGGCTTCTTCTTTTCGCGCCCCCAACTTAGACGATTTTTCTAAAATTAGAGTGAAAGACGGTTTCGTCACCATTCCGAATCCCGATTTGAAGGCCGAACGAACCCTGAACGGAGAAATTACGCTTGGAAAAAGCACGAGCATCGGTCAAAACCGTATCCAAATCAGCGGAACGGCTTTTTATACTTATTTGCAAAATGCCATTGTTAGAAATAATTTTGCGCTGCCCGATGGTTCTTTCCAATTGATGCTAGATGATGAATTATTGCAAACAGTTGCGAACGTAAATGCGGAGAATGCCTATATATATGGTGTGTCTGCTAATTTAAAGGTGGATTTTTTAAGCAATTGGAAATTATTTTCTACTTTGAACTGGACTTACGGCAGAAGAATCTTTCCACACGAAACTACATCAGGTACAAACAACCTAATTGTGCCCTTAGCTCACATTCCGCCGCTCTATGGACGCACTAGTTTACGTTACCAAAGCGGTGATTGGCGATTAGAGGCTGTTCTGCGCTACAATGGTGCAAAGGCTGTCGAAAATTATGCGGTCATCGACGTACAAACCCACACAACAGATGGATATTTGGTGTATCTAAGGAATGGAAGTTCGGATAATTTAGAGCAAACACCTCGCTGCGAAGACGGCACTTACTGTATCGGTACGCCCGCTTGGATGACGTATAATCTGTACGCCAACTATACTTTGGGAAAGCTGACTGCCCAGTTTGGCGTAGAAAATATAGCAGATACTCACTATCGCCCCTTTGCATCTGGGGTCAGTAGTGCGGGCAGAAATCTTATCCTTGGTCTCCGAGGCAATTTTTGAGTTTTCAACGATCATTCAAATCCTACCATTCACTCAACAAACTTACTTTTGTCGTAAACAAGCCAGCTACCATGTGCTACCATTTACTCAATGTAATGATGTAAACACACAAGGATTGTGCTTAAAAAGAACATGAAGCCAACTAGAAACGTTCTATATGTGAAAATTAAATACAAAAATTCGTTTTTGGAATTGCATATTCGATTATTAAATTCACAATTAAGTATAATTTGTTGATATAGCAGATAGTATTAAGAAGTGAAACAATTATAGAACAATCAAACAAAATATTATGGCTAACTGGAAAAAATATTCTAAGCAAGCACAAGCAGAATCAAACGATAATGATAATTGGGAAAAGGAAGCTAAGGTGAGTGGTAGCTACAAAACTGCAACTTGGATACTAGGAAGTTTACTGGTATTGGCAGTCGTCTGTTCCATTTTGTTTCTATCCAAAAACAATACTTTGATGGACAAAACCGCAAAGTTAGAGCAAACCAATATGGATTTGGATGAGATGAAATTAGGTTTGGAAGAGCAACTCACAAGCCTAGAGGGTGAGTACGATACTGCTATCGGTAAAAATGGCGAATTGCAAGCAGAGATAGAAACTAAAGTGAATGAGATAGAAGTACTGCAAACCAAAATTCGTCAGGTCAGAAATCAGTTGAATAGCAGTGAGAAGAAAAGTACTAAGATGCAAGAACGTTTGGCGCAACTGGAAACATTGAAAGATTCATTGCAAACAGATGTTGCTAGTCTGAAAGGCGAAAATCAAGACTTGATTGCGGCCCGTGATGAGTTGACTAGAACTTTGGAAGAAAATGATCAGCAAATTGCTAGCTTGAACGATCAAATCGTTGAATTAACGACAACTAACGAAGCAATGGAAGAGCGTTTGTTCCGCACAGCACCAGCAGGATTTAAAGCAGGTAACTTCTCCGTAGATGTAGAGCAGCGAAACGATAAAGTGACTACAAAAGCGAGAAAGGCGAAGGAAATCAAGGTCAATTTTGATTTGCCATACGTGCCAGCATCTAAGCAAGGCGAAACGGAGCTGTATTTGGTCGTGACGGACATCAATGGACAACCTGTCAATGAAATAGCAAGTAGTCCCGTCAGCGTACCAACCCCAGAAGCGAATCTGCAGGTAGCAGCAGTAGACATTAATACGGTTGACTTGAAAGAATCACAATCCGTCGCGATGTCCTTTGAGCCTACAGAAAGGCTAAAGGCGGGAGAATACAGTCTAATGATTTATTCCGACGAAGGATACTTGGGTTCTACTGGGTTTAGATTAAGATAGAACATGCAACGATGGTGTTTAACAAACACTGTAATTATATCATAAATCTCTCATGAGAGATTGTTCGAACGACACTTTTCATCAACGGATGTAGGGGTGTCGTTTTTTTTGTCCCTACTTTACTACTTAACCTATATTTTTTAGAAATATTGATACACAACTAAACTTTAAGTGCGTATCCTACTTTTATAGTTCAATACTTGTTAATTATCAGCACCAAACATCATAGTTCGGGTTTTTGATCGTTTCTGTAATGAATGATCGTAATTGGGAATTTCAGGATCGGCGAACCATTATCGACTAAATATATTCCGCTTGGGACAAGAAAGTGCATTTTGCTCTCTTGACATTTTCAAATACAGGCGACTAAGTGTACTTTCAAATTTGGCGGCATCGAGCCTGCCAAATTTGATCAAGGTTTTTTAAGGACAAAGAAGTGATTCTCGCTTCTTTGTCCTTAAAAAAACCTTGATTCGCTGAGGAGGTGTCGACCTCCTTCTCAGCGAAAACTTACCCTAAAATTTAGAGGTAAATGATGTGAATAAAACCTATTTTTTTTCAAAAATGAAAGCACTTTTTTACCTCGTTTGCAGTATAACTAAAACAGATCAAAAACTAGTGCGCTTAAAATTGCCTCACTAGTAACCTCCAAAAATTGTACTTCAACCATACTTGCTTATGCGTTCACTCATCTTATCCATTGGTTTCTGCTTCTTTGCGCTTACGATGTCATACGCCACCCACTACCGAGCGGGCGAAATACGTGTGGAACAAATAGGCGATTGTAATGACTTGACGATCAAAGCGACCATCATTACTTACACGAAAGAAAGTAGTGCGGATGCAGATCGGCAAGAATTGACCATATGTTGGGGCGATGGTACTTGTGCGGTCGCGCCTAGGGTGAACGGGCCACTGCAAAGGGGAGAATCGCTAGGCAACGACATCAAAGTAAACAAATATTGCCTGACGCACACCTATCCAGGACGCTCTACCTACACAATAACCATGACCGATCCCAATCGAATCGGAGGCATAGAAAACGTTAATTTCCCCTTTTCCATCAACACTGCTTTTCACCTTCGTACTACCTACACTTTTCTCAATCCACAATTTCAAGGTTGCAACAGTACACCAGAATTGCTGCAACCACCCATCGATATTGCTTGTGTAGGACAACCGTTTCAGCACAATCCAAATGCTTTCGATCCCGATGGCGACAGTATTTCTTATGTACTAACAGTTCCTTTTGAAGACGTAGAAACACCCGTTGGGCGCTATTCTTTTCCCAATGAAATCGTGCCTGGGGTGAATAACCAACTAAGCATGAATTCTGTTACGGGCGATTTGCTTTGGGATGCGCCCCAAATGGCAGGAGATTATGTTATTGCCATGTATATCATTGAGTGGCGAAATGGCATTCCTATTGATACGACCCTGCGCGACTTACAAGTAACGGTAGAAGAGTGCGAAAATTTACCGCCCGAACTGGAAGTCCCCATCGAAGAAATCTGTGTGATTGCGGGCGATGTCATCGAATTCGATGTTAGCGCGACCGCACCACTCATAGAATCCAACCAACTGGTACAATTGCAAGCATTTGGTGGCCCGCTGGTACAAGAGATTAGTCCAGCTACTTTCGAGCGCAACAATAGAAATTACGAAGAACAACCCGTCACCAAACGCTTTAGGTGGGAAACGACCTGCGAACACATATCGGGGCAGTTTTACTCTGTCGTGTTTAAAGCTGCGGATAATTTCCTAGAAGATACGGTGGGTTTAGCAACCTTGAAAACCCTCCGAATCAAAGTAATGGGACCACCACCCGAAGACGTAAGAGCGGAAGTAGATCGGCAAGAAGTCTTCATTACTTGGGAGAAACCCTATGTATGCGAAGCGGCAGCGAATGAATATTTCAGAGGCTTTTCGGTCTGGCGACGTGAGGGTAGTAATCCGTTTGAAATAGATACCTGTACGGGTGGATTGGAAGGTAGAGGCTACGAACGACTAACTTTCGACCACTTAGGAATGAACGCCGCTGGGGATAGGTATGAGTACGTAGATAGTGGTTTGGAGAGAGGAAAAACCTACTGCTATCGCATCTTAGCGGAATTTGCTCGACTGTCTCCTTCTGGTCAATTTCCCTTCAATCGGGTGGCGAGTTTGCCTTCCGAAGAGGTCTGTATTCAGTTGGGACGAGACGTTCCCCTCATCACTAATGTGAGCGTACTCGATACGGATTTGGGCTTGGGTCGCATGGCAGTCGCTTGGTCTAAACCATCTGCTGAGGATTTAGATACTTTACAAAATATTGGACCTTATCGATACGAATTGCTTCGCGCCGTTGGCATTGGTGGGACGGACTTTGAATCGGTCGTTTCTTTCACTAGTGAATCCTTTGCTGCTGCGAACGATACCATGTACATTGACGAAAATCTGAACACCGTGCAGGTAGCGTACACCTACAAGGTCGCTTTTTACGTAGAAGAGAATGAGTTGATTGGAGAAACCCAACCCGCTTCTTCGGTCTTTCTGAGTTCTGCGCCGACGGATAAGGCTTGTGTGCTGAGTTGGCAAGAAGCCGTGCCTTGGATCAATTTTGAATACGTCGTTTTTCAGCTCGAAAATGGGACGCTCAATGTGCTGGATACCGTGAATGCGCCGACCTATCGACACGAAGGTTTGATTAATGGCGAAACCTACGAATACGTCGTGCAAAGTATTGGTTCTTATGGGGTGGCGGATATTTTAGATCCACTCATTAATGATTCGCAAATCATTAGCTGTGTACCAGTGGACAATGTGCCGCCTTGCGCACCTACTTTGCAAGTCAACAATATATGCGATGAGATTTCTTTGCCTATCTTCATTGAGGAATTGGACAATTTGCTCATTTGGACGAATCCAAATAATAACTGCCCCAACCAAGAACCGATCAGTGAATATCGAATCTACTATGCGCCCACTGAAGGCGAAGCCCTCAACTTTATTGGGACAACGACTTCAGAGCTAGATACTTTTTTCATCGACCAACCTGGTACGAGTATTGCGGGTTGCTATGCAGTGAGTGCTTTGGACGAGATCGGGAACGAAAGTGAACTGAGTAACGTTGTATGTGTAGACAATTGCCCCAACTACGAATTACCCAATACTTTTACCCCTAATGGGGACAATGCCAATGACATCTTCCGCCCCTACCCTTATCGTTTCATCGAAAGCATTGATTTACAAGTATTTAATCGCTGGGGACAAGTCGTTTTTGAAACTAGCGATGCAGATATTAACTGGGATGGTACCAACCTGAGTGGAGAAGCACTGGCGGATGGCGTTTATTATTACACCTGCAGTATTTTTGAGCAACGCGTAGTCGGTATCGTACAGCGCGAAGAGCCTTTGAGTGGTTGGATACAATTGATAAGAGGAAGACAGTAAACAGAGCAGTCGCTAAAAAAAATCTGTTTACAACATTGATATGTTTATTCGTTTAACTGATAACCATTGACCAAAAAAGTGAAATTAGGTGTGTAAGAAGTTTTCGCTGATGTCTGAGACAAATTTTAGTAAAGCTCTTGAGATCGCGCAACAAGTATGCCCAAAGATTTTTTATGGACGGAAACACTGTGCATACTTGTTGCTCAATTTGCGGATATTGATATGAACTACATCTGAGTCAATGTCAAGAAAAATGAGATCTGCACAGTCGTTATTCACATGAATAAATAGAGTCTAGCTTTTAACGATTGCCATAGGACAATAACTGGCGCATATTACACTTTACACAAAAATTGCTAATGAAAGTCGATCAACTTATTCTTATTTTAATGTTAGCTACTGGCTTGCTGTGTTCTTGTCAAAA
>JBCDKV010000098.1:0-10931 GCA_038746215.1 Bacteroidota bacterium
AGTTGAAATTTTTTTTTCAGTCCGAATAGAATTACTTATCATACTTGTTGATCAATTATCTGTCATTGACTCATGCTATTTCTGAGTAAAATTTTAAAGAAACTGAGACTTCATGTAGCCGAGATTCCATTTTCAAAAGTTAAAGAATGTAAATCTATTTCTTGGGCATTACTTAGAAAAAAAATAACTCATTTTCGACTCAAAGACCAAAATCCAAACAAACTCTTAGCTTCCTCAGTGTCTGAGTGGTTTGTTTTGCTCTAATGTCCAGTAGTCTATATCAGCTCACAATAGAATCGCAAATATAATCAGGAATAATTCCCGTGGTGCGAATCATGCTTTCTACGTTCGCTGCTCTCGTATTGCCCGTGAGCACCAAAGCGGTGCTGATACCGAATTTATTGCCACCTAAAATATCGGTGTGTAGAGTATCGCCAACCATTAAAATATCTTGTTTACTGGAGACTGCTTGCTCATTGATGTGTCTAAAAGCATACATAAACATTTGAGAATCGGGTTTGCCAAATTGAATAAATTGCCGATTGAGGATGCTGCTGACCAATTGTGCAATGCCGCCCGTAGCAATAGATACATCATTTTTAGCAACGGGATACAGTTTATCGGAATTGGCGACGATTACGGGAATGTTGCGCTTTCGCAATAAATTGACGGTGGTATTGATGTCGATGTTCCAGTCGAATCCTTCATCGTCTAGAAAAACGAAAGCACTGATGGCTTCAATATCTGTTAGGTTGACTCGACTGATGTGCAAAGCTTCTAAATTGGCATCTATAATATATTGTGCCGAAGCAGGTGTACCCAGAAAAGCCACTTTCCCACTGTTGACTTTATTTTCCAAAAACTGTTTCGCCATCATACCCGAAGTGATAATTTCTGCTTCCTCTATCTCGTTCAATCCCAACCGACGAAACTTTTTCATCTGTCGCTCGGGACTTCTAGAAGCATCATTGGTCAAAAATCGGACTTGCTTACCCGCTGCTTTAAGGTCAGCAATCACTTTCGGTGAACCATTAATGAGTCCACGATGGTTTTTTACCACACCATAGGAGTCAAAAAAGATGACTTTGTAGGACTTGGCAATTTCGAGAAAGGATGCTTTTTCCATGTATAAATACTTTGCAAATTATCGATCTGCTAATTAGAGCATGTTTGGCGTACTATCTTGTGGCAAGCACTAAAAGCTAGACTTTGTTTATTCGTTGAATTGTTGATCTGTTTATTGTACAGATTCTCTTGGTTTTACTGTTTTGGGCTAATCATCATCATATATACTGCGTGTAGGATAAAAAGTGCATTTCCATCTTTGTTGATTTGTTGAACTGTTTATTCGTTTAATACGCTTAAGATCAACGCATTGCAGTTCAACGAATAAACAATTTAAACAGATAAACAGGTATATTTGGTTACACATATTTATCCCGTTTATAGTATAAATAGACATATTTTGCAGTTCACTCCTACTCTAAACAAGCTCTAAACAAAAAATTAGACTGAGTCGATGTACGAAAATCGCGCAACAAGTATGCTCAGTGAGCATACTTGTTGCGCGATCTCAAGTGATTTTCCAGAATTTATCTCAGGCATTGCTTAAAATTTCGTACATGCCTAAATATATTTCTACACCGTTCCTAAAATAGAATCAAATCAGACGCAATTTCACTTTCTTTTTCTTCAATCGTTTGCTGTTCAAATTCTGAACGAGGTACTTTGCTTTTTGGGCGGGAACGGCTAGAAAAGCACAATCCTGTTTCAGTTCAATTTTTCCAAGTTCTTCTTTTTTCAATTCGCCTTGTTTTAAGAAAAATCCTGCAATATCGCCCTTAGAGATTCTATCTTTCCGACCACCAGATAGCATGATGGTCTCCCAGGCTTTGCGGTGCGGTACTTCACCAATTGGTAAGTCTCTGACGCTGTAGGTTTGAGCATTCAACGAAGCAATGAAATCCGGCAATTGCTCCCTTTTCCATTTCAGCACATAAGCCGTACCATCTTGCTGCATCCTTGCCGTTCGACCATTTCGATGGGTAAATTCCTGACTGCGCAAAGGCAGATGATAATGAATGATGAATTTGATGGCTGGCACATCAATGCCCCTTGCGGCTAGGTCGGTAGCGAGGAGCAGTTGGTGTGTTCCATTTCGGAATTTGATTAAAGCGCGTTCGCGTTCCATTTGTTCCATGCCGCCGTAGAAACAGCCGTGTGGAATATTTTTTTGGGTTAAAAAAGTACTGATACGCTGAATAGAATCTTTGAAATTACAAAAAACGATGCCCGCTTGATCGCCGAGCTGAATGAGGGCTTCCGCTAGTGTATTCAATTTATCTTTAGTAGGGGAAAGGAGTATTTGGATGTCCAGTTGCTCGATTTTTTCCGCCGAATAGTTGACATAGGTAGGTTGATCTAGTCCCACAAATGCTGGGATCGTGAGGCTTTCCGTAGCAGAGGTCAACACTTTTTTCTGAACACCTTCTAGTGCACTGATAATGGCTTTCATTTCCGCTTCAAACCCAATTTCTAGCGATTTATCAAACTCGTCTAGTACCAAAGCTTTGATGTGCTTGGTGGGGAAAGTATGTCGCCGAAAATGATCTGCTACTCGACCTGGCGTACCAATCAACAGCGCAGGACGATGTTTCAAATTGGTTCGATCTTTTGAAAAAGAGCGACCACCATAGGCTAGATTGATTTTATGTCCTGTTCCCATTTCTCGAGCTACCTGTTCGATCTGGATAGCTAGTTCACGCGAGGGTGCTAGAATGAGGGCTTGCACCTCTTCTATATCTCGATCCAATGTCGCCATGATCGGTAATAAAAAAGCGAGCGTCTTTCCCGTTCCAGTTGGGGAGAGCAATACGACTTCTGGCTGTGCATGAATCTGGTATTGCGCTGCTTGCTGCATGGGATTGAGTTGTGCGATACCTAATTTTTGAAGTATGGCGCGTTGATTCTTAATATTATTTGACATGGGGCGAAGGTAAGGACTTTTAGATAGATCATGCGGCAGAATGCGTTGGGTTGCCAAAAGTATATTTTTTGATCAAACTTGCTTCCATCGGCTTTGCCGTTCTGCTATCTGATACAGCACATCCATAAGCTCCTGTTTCTGAATAGGCTTGGTGATGTAGTAATCACATCCTGCTTCTAGGCATTTAGTTTTTTCGTCCATAAATGCGAAAGCAGATTGGGCAATAATAGGAAGGTCAGGATGTGTATCTTTAATAATTTTAATGGCAGATAAACCATCTAACACAGGCATTTTGATGTCCATTAATACGAGATCAAAATTGGGATTCTCTGCTACTGCCTCTACTGCTTCTTGCCCATTTTTTGCCCACACCAAGCCAATACCCAACTTTTTAAAGAGGATTTCGATGATTTTAAAGTTAAAAAGTTCGTCTTCGGCGATTAGTACTTTTCTGATGTTCAAGTCTTGATGTTCAGCCATGATCGAAGTTTTATGCTGCAAAATAGGTGCTGTGACCATTGGACTGGCTTTATGAGGAATCGACAAATAAAAAATAGCACCTTCATTCAGATGAGAATCTACCCACACTTTACCGCCCATGAGTTTTGCGAACCCTTTACTGATCGCCAATCCTAGTCCTGTACCCGCTGTGCTATTATCACTGACTTGCCAGAAGTGGTCGAATACCTGCTCGTGAAATTGTGGCGCAATGCCTTTCCCCGTATCACTTACATGAAAAATCAAATTGCCCTCTGACATTTTGCATCCAAAGTCCACTTGTCCTTTTTGGGTGTATTTAATGGCGTTGGCGAGAAAATTGGTTAGTATTTGCCTGAGTTTATAAGGATCGCACAAAACCATCGCTTGCTGCGGATCAATTTGATGGTGAAGCGTAAGTTCTAAGCCTTTATCTTTCGATGATATTTCAAAAAATTGGAGTAGGGTATCCAGTAAATGTATAATATTGGTAGGCTCTTCGCTGGTTTCGACTTGCCCTGTTTCTATTTTAGAGATGTCCAAAATATCATTAACAATGCCTAGAAGTTGTTGCGAAGATTGATGAATGATACGAGCGTATTTTTTAATCTCTTTCTCTTCCGTATAGTCTTGATTGATGTGTTCAGAAAATCCTACAATACTATTCATAGGCGTTCGCAGTTCGTGGGACATATTGGCGAGGAAAGCAGATTTTAATCGGTCGTGTTCTTCTGCTTTTTCTTTTGCCACCCGAAGATCATTCAGGCTACTTTTGTGGATATAGTAAAGCCACACGGACTGATAGAGCGTCATCAAAGCTAGTGTCCAGTAGATCACATTGTTCGCAGTCTCTAGTTGCACGTCATCCAATTTGCCTTGATTCGGAAATTCGATATGTACGCAGACCAAAAAAGAGATCAGGAACAGCATAGCAAAAGCAAAATTCATCCATTCCTTAGGATACAATACAATAAAAGGATAGATCGCCAACACCAACAAATACCAATGGTGCGCTACTTTTCCCTGAGTTTCGATGAACGACAAGAGGCAAGTAATATAGACCAACAAGGTGATGAGGATACTCACAAAATGGTGTTTTTGGCGAGCATTCATATAGAAAGCAAATAGGAAAACGGCTATCGTAGACAATTCAATTAGAATCATTCCAATAGTGACGTATCCTCTAAAAATTGGTATGAGTAAGTTGATAAGAGGTATGAGGATACCAAAAAGACAACTGACATTGATCGTCCTAACTTTCAGCCTATCAGCACGCATCTCTAGCTGATGCGTGCCAATATTTACAATGCGTAGTATAAAATTACTCATGCCGTGTAGCTCTTAGGAACACCAAAAAAATCTGATAATGAGTATTTTGCGTCTAACTTTTCAGATCTGTCTGTTACACTGCGTATGGGATAAAAAAGTACGTTTCCATCTTTGTTGATTTGTTGAACTGCTTATTCATTTAATACATTCAGGATCAGCGCATTGCAGTTCAACGAATAAACAATTTAAACAGATAACCAGGTATATTCGGTTGCACAGATTTATCCCGTCTACAGTATACTTATCTAATAAGCACGTGCATAAAGCACCCGTCTTGCGGAGGGCTTACCCGTCAAGATGTCTAAACCTGCTTCGTCTTTCCAATCTTGCGGAATACAGCGAATGGTAGCTTTTGTCATTTCTTTGATCTTCAATTCAGTCTCGGACGTACCATCCCAGTGCGCTGCGACGAAGCCACCTTTTTCCTCCAACACCTGCTGAAAATCTTCCATCGTATCCACATGGGTGATGTGATCCTCCCTGAATTTCAAAGCTCGATCAAACAGATTTTGCTGTATGGCTGCTAATAAATTTTCGATGTAAGCCGCCACCTCACTGGTCGGGACACTCGCTTTTTCTTTGGTATCACGTCGTGCTACTTCTACGACGCCTTTGGCTAGATCACGCTTTCCGATACCAATACGGACGGGTACACCTTCCAATTCGTATTGCGCAAATTTGAAGCCAGGTCGCTTCTTAGCATCTTTATCGTATTTAACGCTAATACCTTTTGCTCGCAGCGCAGCCATAATTTTTTCTGCCTGCTCATCTATTTCAGGCTGTGGCTTGGGAATGGGAACAATCACCACCTTGGTGGGTGCTAATTTCGGTGGCAAAACCAATCCTTCATCATCGGAATGGGTCATAATCAAAGCACCCATCAAGCGAGTGGAAACACCCCAAGAAGTCGCCCAAACGTACTCCTCTTTGTTGCTTTCATTCATAAACTTCACATCAAAAGCTTTGGCGAAGTTTTGTCCCAAAAAGTGAGAAGTACCCGCTTGCAATGCCTTTCCATCTTGCATCAAAGCTTCAATGGTGTAGGTCTCCTCTGCGCCCGCAAAACGTTCATTAGCAGTTTTGATTCCTCTGATGACAGGCATTGCCATGTACTCTTCCGCAAAATCGGCGTACACTTTTTGCATTTGCTCTGCTTCCGCAATGGCTTCTGCTTTGGTTGCATGGGCGGTATGTCCTTCTTGCCAGAGAAACTCAGCGGTGCGTAGAAACAAACGTACCCTCATTTCCCATCGTACTACATTGGCCCACTGATTGATGAGCAAAGGTAAATCACGATAGGACTGAATCCAGTTTTTGTACGTATCCCAAATGATCGTCTCGGAGGTTGGACGCACGATTAATTCTTCTTCTAGTTTCGCCGAAGGGTCAACGACTACGCCTCCACCATTGGGGTCATTCATCAAGCGATGATGGGTAACAACTGCACATTCTTTGGCAAAGCCCTCCACGTGTTCCGCTTCTCGACTCAAATAGCTCTTCGGAATGAATAGTGGGAAGTAAGCGTTGACATGCCCCGTTGCCTTGAACATTCGATCCAATTGGTCGCGCATGTTTTCCCAAATCGCAAAGCCGTGTGGTTTGATGACCATGCAACCACGAACGGCTGCGTATTCCGCCAGATTTGCTCGTTTTACGATGTCTTGATACCATTGCGAATAGTCTTCGCTTCTTGATGCAATTTCTTTTGCCATGTTTTATTTATACGTAGTTTTGAGTTATGCATCACTGAATGTCGTTGACCATATGCACAACATCCAATAGTCATTTTTTCGTGATTAATTGGGATTCAAACTATCTCTGCCGAACTTTGTTATTATAATGGGCAACGTAAAGGATGAAAATTTCGTTTCCTACATTAGATACTAGTTCTTTCACTTGCATTTCATTTTGACTTGACTGCAAGACTTTTCATTGATTAATAGTCTCATTTTCAGTCACTTGAATCAAAAATTAACATTTGTTAAATCTGTTATTCACGCTTTTTAACACTCTTTTATCACGGTTTAAAGTGACATTAACTAAAAATGTGGCTCAAAAGTAATAAATTAGTGGTCGTAAGTGAGATGGAAATAAAGTTTAAATAGATTCTTTTCTAATTTATGCTTTCTATTCATCCGATTTTTAATTGATCTAGTAATTACGAAAACTAAAAATTTTACATTATGAAGAAGTACAGTTTAATGATGCTGGCGCTTTTGTTCATCACTGGAACAACGATGGCGCAGTATGATGATTTATATTACGATCCTGACACTGACTACGACGATTCTTACTACGAGTATAATGAAGACGATGCGGAGTTTGATTCTTACGATACTTACTCGGAGTACGATGAAAATTTCGATGATAGTAGCTATGATTATTTCGATAACAACGAGTACTACTACACGTCGCGTATTCGTCGTTTCCACCGTCCCTATCGTGGATTCAACTACTTCGATCCAGTATACGTAGATGCAGCTTATTATGATCCTTTCTATGCGAATTCTTTTGCTAGAGGTGGTACAACGGTATTGATCTACGACGATTTCTATTCTTATAACCAGTTCAGAACTTGGAACAGATTCAACCGCTGGAATCGTTGGAATAGATTCAACAGCTTTAATAGCTGGAATCCTTACGGTTTTAACTCTTGGAATCGTTGGAACAACAGAGGTTGGAATGCTTGGGGTGGAAACTCTTGGAATCGTTGGAACAACGGCTGGAACGGTGGTTTTGGTGGTGGCTTCAATACCTTTGCGGGTGGAAGTGCCTACTATTGTCCTCCTGCGTGGGGTTCAGCAAGTGGCAATACTTACAACACCTTTAATACTTTCAACACCAATAACAATACAAACAGTAGAGGTACTTATAGCGGTTCGAGAAGATCAGGTAGCGTAGGTACACCTTCCAGAACGAGAGGCGGTAACAACAACAACGGTTATTCTTCCACCAGAAGCAATACCCGAGGTACTGCTCGCAGCTCGACCAGTAGAACTCGTACTTCTAGCACTAACCGAACCAGCAGCTATCGTAACAATGGTAGTTCTAGTAGAACCAGAAGTTCTGCGGCTTCCAGTAGTAGTCGCTCCAGCACACGTTCTAGCGGATCGAGCAGCAGATCAAGAAGTTATAATGGTGGTAGCAGTAGCAGCCGCTCCAGAGGATATTCGCCTAGCAGTAGCCGATCTAGAAGCTCTACCTCTTCTAGCAGAAGTAGCAGCAGATCAAGAAGTTACTCTCCAAGCAGAGGTAGTTCTTCTTCTCGCAGCTATTCTCCAAGTAGAAGCAGCTCTAGCTCAAGAAGCTACTCGCCTAGCAGAAGTAGCTCTTCCAGAAGCTCAGGAGCTTCTCGCTCTCGCAGCAGTTCTTCCAGAGGGGGACGTGGATAAGATGAGCTTTTAAGCTTTATAAAAAAGGTCAATCGCAGTCAGTGATTGACCTTTTTTTGTGTCTAAATCAAAAGCAATTTTGACAAAATTCTCTGTCAGTACCAATTGTTTCCTTACAAAAAAGTATACTTTTGCTCGCCTTAAGATAGAACATGATGAATCAAAGACCTTTAATATTAGTGACAAACGACGACGGTATTGCTGCACCAGGCATCAAAGCATTGGTAGAAGTAGCGCGAGAACTCGGTGAAGTAGTCGTAGTCGCTCCCGATTCACCACAATCTGCTAAGGGACACGCTATCACAATCTCTAGCCCTATCCGACTCAAAGAGGTAGAAGTTTTCCCAGATATAAAGTCCTTTGAATGTTCTGGAACACCCGTGGACAGCGTTAAATTGGCGAAGTTTGTCGTGCTGAAAGAACGCCAAGTTGACCTATGCATTTCGGGTATTAATCACGGGTCGAATGCTTCCATCAATATCATTTATTCGGGCACGGTTTCGGCGGCTATGGAAGCCTCGTTAGAAGGTATTAATTCTATTGCCTTCTCGCTCTTAGACTTTTCTTGGGATGCGGACTTCGAACCTGCTAAGCCATACATCAGAAAGATCATGCAAGAAGTACTCGAAAAAGGCATGCCGAACAACTGTAAACTACTCAATGTGAATATTCCAAATTTATCTGCTGCGGAGATAAAAGGCATCAAGGTTTGTCGGCAAGCAGAAGGACGTTGGGAAGAAGTATTTCACGAAGCCAAAGACCCACAAAATGTACCTTACTATTGGCTGACTGGCAAGTTTAAATTGGATGAAGATCGAGAAGATAATGATATTTGGGCTTTGGAAAATGGCTACATCTCCGTTGTTCCTTCTGGTCATGATCTGACGGTGTATAGTGCTATCGAAGCATTGGCGTCGTTGGAGCAGTAGCCCAGAGGATAGATGCGAGATCATCCACTTAGTTGGATTCTCAAATGCCCGAATCATAGCATCAGAATATTAGTTTTTACAGGTACGTACGAGTCTAGTCTTTCTTAGAGCTTGTTTGGAATTCGCGCAACAAGTATGCTCAGTAGCTTTACTAAAACCTGTTCCGAGTGCTTCAAAACTTTGTACACGCCTAAATTAACACAAAGACTTACATTTGAACTTCTATCGCCCCCTTACGAGTTTTTGGCATCTAAAAATCCCGCTAGGGATGCACTCTGGGTAGAAAAATGCTAAAAATGTTATCGAGTGCCGTAGGTACGTGCTATGACAGCCTTACAGTTCGCACCTACGGAGCTTAGACAAGAAAAAATTGGACGCTTCTACCGATAGCTCGCCTCTACGAGGCTTTGTAATTGAGGGTTTTGGACTTGTGGGGGGTAATAGATTTGAATTACCCAGCTAAATCCGCTTATAAAGCTCATAATACTGCTCCGCAATCACATCTGGATCAAAACGCAACTTATTTTTTCTACCTGCCCGAATAAGTTGTTCCCGATAGTCATCGTCCTCAATAATACGCTGTATACCCTCTCGAATCGCTTGCACGTCAAATGGGTCAACCAAACAAGCAGCATCACCTGCCACATCGGGCATGGAAGTCAAATTGCCCGTAATGACAGGACGTTCAACCGCATTAGCTTCCACAATGGGCATACCAAAACCTTCGTAAGTAGACACAAAACTAAGGATGTCGCATTGCTCATATTGCTGCACCATCTCTTCGTCCGAGATATTGAAGAAGTTGCTGTATTCAATACGATGTTGCTTCAATTTAGCGATATACTCCTCCGAAAGTTTGCCCACGATAGCAAGATGACAGGGAATCCCCTCAATGGCTTCGATAAGGCGAGGTAGATTTTTATTGGGATTTGTGCCAATGTGTAGCAAGCGTGGCTTTGCTTTACGGAAAGCTTGCGGCTTGGGCTGATAAAGCGGTGAAATAGCAACGGGCACAATGCTGACCTTATCGGGATCGCAATTGGTGAATTTGACTACATCATCTTTAGTCGCCTTTGAAATGGCAGTCACAAAACGCGAACGCGCAACGGGTAGTTTCAGCCAAAACCACTGATATACTTTTTTGGACAGGCTGCTTCGATCTTGGTGCATAAAACCACAATCCAAAACCGTCAAAATAGTCTTGCGCTTGTTGAGTAAAATGGCAACATAGTGGGTATCGCCTGTCATATGGTTCACCGCTCCTTTCTGCCGAAAAGCTGCCTCGATGGTATTGTATAGCCTAGGGTACAAGCCACGACTCGTGTATTTAGACTCAGCAATGACCGCCTCAATTTTAGGACTAAGTCTTGCCCGAACATCTTTGAAGATGTATTCCAAGCTGAACGAACCAAACTTTTCTGGTTTTCGGTGGAAAAAAATGACTTTCATTGATGTTTTTTTGTGTTTTGTCCAAAAGTCCTTTTGAAAACAAGCACCAATGGATGTACTGAAATCTGGCTAGTAACCAACTGCGAATTACATATACTGTGTTTTGGGATAGAAAAGTGCATTTTCTTCTTTGCTGATTTGTTTTAATGCTCTCAATATCAATGCTTTGTAGTTAAACGAATAAATTCGTGTAGCTGGTTAATTTCTCACGTAATCTGAAATCTAGCTAATGGCTAAGTAACGCACAAAGAATAAATTTACATTCTTATAGAAGCTATCTGTAATCATAGAATTAAAATTTTGGTAGTCCATTTTAAGGGTGTACGAAGTTTTTGGTGATGCCTGAGAAAAATTTTAGTAAAGCTCTTG
>JBCDKV010000099.1:0-10894 GCA_038746215.1 Bacteroidota bacterium
AAGTCGTTGGGCTTTACCAACAAATTTGCCCGTTTTGGGATGAAACCAGCGCACTGCAAACGTACCCGACAATTTTGGCAGCACCGTAGCTTGCTTTTCACCCATTTTCTGAAAAATGACGTATTCAGAACCAGTTTTTGCCAGTACAAAGTCATCGTTTTTAGTGAGGTCATCAGCGGGTTCCATTTCCCAATAAGGAATATTATGATCGCTAAAAAAGGCTAGTGCATGGCGGCACTGATCCCACATTTTATCGCGACTGCGCCAGTCTTCACAAGTCAAATCAGAATGCTCGTTTTTGTAGCCGAAGTACCATTCCACACCCCAAGCACCTGCCATCAATGCGCCCCAGAGTGCGTTTTGTCGAGCGTTATCGTGATCGGGATTGAGTTGGTCGGGGACAAGAGAATACTGGGCATCGCCAGGTTCGTCTACGGCATTCGCCCAAACTTTTCTAGCTGCTTTGGAGAGTCGTCGCCAACGCAGGACTGCGCCGTGTACATTCGCAAAATCTTCGCGATTGGTCTGGATGGAGAGTCCCGTGTATTTAGATTCTGGTCCCAAAAGGTCGTAGAATTGCTGTCCGTTGTGAATGACGACGTGATGCCGATAAGGGTCTTTGTTGTAAAAGTATTGCGCACAAGCCAAGCGCTGCGTCGTGGTCTGCCAAGGGGTAACATCTTTCTTTAGCCATAGCCCATTTTCTTCTCCAATGTTCCAATTCAAGGCTAAGTGGTGTCCAAATCTAGCCATCAATTCGCGGTAGTATAGCTTCCGCTGTACGCCCAAATCTCCATTGTCTAACAAGCCTTGGTTTTCGACCTCCGAAGTTTTGAAATGTAGGAAAATCCCTAGTTTATCGGCATGTTCGAACAATATTTCCCACTGGTCGAGTTTGGAGACATCCATTCGCTCATAGTTTTCATAGGAAACATAGGGAAACACATTGCGATCATCACCTGCGATATTCAGGGTAAGGAAAGAAAAGGCATTCAGCCCTTTACTCGCTAGATAATTCAAGCCACCGACGAGTGCTTTGCCTTTGCCATCTTGCCAAGTAGGGTCGCCTTCTTGCCAGTCTTTGGTATGCGCACTCCACGTTTTGACTAAATTATCCTTGTGTCCATCCGTTTTGAAGTTGCCATCAAAATCTGCGTAAGACAAGGCATTTTCGGGTGCATCTACACCCGCTTTCAGGAAGTATTCGCCCGTCTCTGCAAACTGTAAATAGGTTTTATTGACGAACTGCAAGCGACCTTTTCCCCTAAAATCTCTACCCGTTTTGTCCGTCTCCCCAATGGTAAAAATACCTCTTTGCCCATCCATAAATCCAGCACTTTCACCTGCTCGTTCCGCTACGGCTATATTGCCCCCTTTTCTAAAGGATACTTCATATTGCCATTCACCTGCTGCGTCGGGTGCAAAATGGACACGCCATTGATTGCCTTTGCTCGCAGCAGTTTCACCAGCATTACCGTCCGCAGCAAAGTAGCCTGGCACGAGGTAGGAGGTCTTTCCTTTCGTAAACAAAACATTGAGGCGATAATTCAGAAATGGATTGTAGGTATGATTTTCAGCAGTCTCAGGACCTTCAAAGGTGAGGGTGACTTTATGCCATTTTTTAAGTTCTCCCGTAATTTTTGGTGGCGTGTCAGCTTGGTTTTGTGCAAAAATGGTAGTAGCAAAACAGAGTAAGATTAAGGCGGTAAAAAATCGCATGTCAATATTTTTTGTTTGTAAATAATTTGGCTGTTAGCTCAAAGCTTCTAATGCGCAAAGTACAAAAAATAGGTAAGTGTATCCCTACACTTACCCATATGAAACTATTGCAATACGAATTTCTTATACAAAGAAAACCAATAGCCTTAATTTGACTTTAGCCATTAGCAGTTGGCATTTGGCTATTAGCCAATAGCATTCAGCTTACAGTGATTATATTTACTTACACTCAGTAAAAAAGTGCGCGTGTAAGTAAGTTTATCGTACTGACTGGTAAGCACTTACGATACAAGCCAACAGCTAATAGCAAAAGGCTAAGTCGAGTTTAATAGCCTGGATTTTCTACCAAATTAGGGTTATCGGATAGTAGTCCCAATCCTAAAGCATAGTAATAGTTTCGATCCGTATGAAATCTTATTCTACCCAAATCGCCATCTGCCATGAGCATGGTATAAGTACCTTCGTCATAGTCGTACTCGAAATGGATACGATGTCTTTGCACTTGATTGAGCTCGTCTACTGCGGTACGCCATCTTCTCAAATCCCAAAATACGTGGTACTCGAAAGCCAACTCTACTCTTCTTTCTTGGCGAATTTTATCTTCTGTAATTTCTGATCTCGACAAAGCAGGCATGCCCGCACGATCTCTCAAATCGTTCATCACGGCTTCTAGATCTCCATTTGGATCATCCAAATAATGCGCAGCTTCTACATAGTTCAGCAGAATCTCGCCCAGTCTGAAAATGATGATGTCAGTACTAGAACCCGTACCAGCAGGTGTTTCTGGATTGATTCTTTTGCGCATCAATAAACCCGTTGGATTCCCGCCGCGATGTCTAGGGTGTCCTGAACCTGGCCAAGCTTCTGAACCTGGAATGATAAATCCAGGTGCAGTGGAATTAACTTTTTCACCAGTATCTGAATCGGTATAGAAGGTCTTTCGGTGCGAATAGAATCTGCCATCTTTGAAAGGCGCACCTGGATAGAAGATAGAAGCCCTCATGCGTGGATCTCTTTCTCCAAAAAAGCGATCTGGGTCAATCGGTGTTTTTCCATCGTAGATAGAGCGATCCAATTTCCCAGTCGTACCGTCTACGAAGTCGAAGTTTTCGAGCGTCTCCAAGTAGACAGGATAGTTAGAGTTCCAAGCAAAGCCAAAGCCCGCTGGTGTACCTGTGATATCCAAGGAGTGGTTTTTACCAGCTTCCTGATCGTATTTCTCTGCAAAAATGACTTCTGGATTGTTGTTTTCGTCCAAAAACAGTTGGATAAAGTTATCGACAGGATCACCAATTCTTCGGTACAAAGAAAATGGTCCGTTATTGATGATTTCGCTGGAAGCATCCAAGGATTGCTGGTAGTAGCTTCTAGCTTCGCTTTGAGGGAAGCCCAGCAAACCATTCAGTTGTTGTGTACCAAAGTTCGCAACGCTAGCGGCATACAGCATCGCTCTACTTTTCAAGGCGAGTGCTGTCCAGCGCGTCACGCGTCCATCTATGTCTGCTTGTTCTGGCAAGAGTGCTGCAATTTCGTCCATTTCTGAACCAATGAAGTCGTAAATTTCTTTCTCGGAACTTCTAGCAACAAATAGTTCTTCGCTCGGTGCATCTATGCTTTGAGCTTCTGTGACGAGCGGCACGCCACCGTAGCGAATGACCATTTCCATGTATTCCCAAGCTCTGATGAATCGTGCTTCTGCACTTCTTACGTTAACGTATTCTTCACTGAGGGAAGTAGATTGGCGCAGATTTTCAATGAAGACGTTGCACTCTCTAATCAAGCCGTAGGGCCAGTAGGTGAGTATGCGTGCGCCTTCTTCGTTAAAGTCGATGTCCAGTACTTGACCGAATGGTGCTTGCCAAGGGGCAAAATTTCTGGATTCGCCACCAAAGGAGTTGATGAGTCCCATATTGATATTAGAACCCAATGACTTAATGTGAAACTGCGCTCGGTCGTATAAATCTATTAGGAAAGCATCTGCTAGTCCTTCGTCTTCGAAGACAATGTCTCCTGCAATAATGTCAGTCGGGGTAAGATCGAAAGCATCTTGACAGGACGTGACTGCTAGACACAAGATCAAACCTATATAGCGTAATTTTTTCATATTAGTATTAAGTTAATTATTGTTATTAAGTATAGTTTTTGTACTTGGCTATTACTAATATCTCTCTGAGCATCGTCCTCTTCAAGTGACGATGCTTGCGTTGATTTTACAGCGATGCTCGCAAACCAAAAGCTATAGATCTAGTAATGGGGAAGTTTCTCTGAGGGCTTCGAGAAGCGTCGAATTCTGGATCGAAGGCATTTTTGTAGATGCCGAGATTGCTCCACAAGAACAAGTTCTCACCCGCCACGTAGACTTCAAGATTGTCGATTTTTGCTTTTGATAGCACCTTGCTGGGTAAGCTGTAAGCTAAGTTCACATTTTTCAATCGAAGGTAATTCACGTCTTTCACCCAAAAATCAGAATTTCGATTGTTGTTTGGACCAGCAGCTTGTGCGGCTGCGGGTAAACTAGCATCTGGATTGATGTTGACCGTAGGATCATTCGGATCGGGCTGCCATCTGAAATCGTATTGATAAGTAAACGGAATCGTACCGTTGCTGAACATAGTTCTAGCAGCACCTCCAATATTGATCGCAAAATTGCTTGCACCTTGGAACAAAGCACTCAGACGGAAATTTTTGTAGTATAAATCCAAATTCAAACCCATCACCATTTCTGGAATTTGTCTACCGTAAGCGATCTCATCCTGATCGCGGAAATCAATGATTCCATCACCGTTCAAATCTTTGTAGCGAATGTCCCCTGGTCGTAGGGTGGTATTTTCGTTGCCATCTTGAATGACGCCGTAGCTATCAATTTCGTCCTGCGACATGAAAATGCCATCTGATACATAACCAACGGTTCTATTCAACCATTGTCCATCCAACTGGAATAGGCGCTTTAAGTCGGGATCGTCAAAATCTTCTTGACTCTTTACTTCGTCCCATCTAGCTCTTGCCCAAGAAAAATTAGGCGCAATATCTAGTCTAAATTCACCTAGTTTTTGCTGGTAGAGGGCAGAAATTTCAATACCTCTGTTGTTTTGACTGTTTAAATTGACGACGGGTAGTTGTGCACCAAAAGTAGAAGGTACATCTTCTGTATTAGCAGCGATGATGCCTGCTCTTTCTCTGTAGAATACTTCTACCTCTGCCGATAGTCTTCCATCGAAGAAAGTGGCTTCCAATCCTAAATTGTACATGGTAATTTCCTCCCAAGTCAAGAATGGATTCACCAAGCCTAAAGTTGTGATTCTAGGCTGCCCCTCGCTGTTGCCCAATAGGTAGATACCATTCAGGGTGTAACCCGTCAAGTAGTCGAAACCAGCTAGACCGTTAGCAGAATCGTCCCCTAATTGCGAATAAGAAGCTCTAAGTTTCAGGAAATCAAGCGCACCACTGGAACTTAAGAAACTTTCTTCTGAGAGTACCCAGCCAAAGGAGAAACTAGGGAAATAGCCCCAGCGCGTTTCGGGCGCAAATAGGACGTTACCATCTGCTCTGAAAGTCGCCTCGAATAAATAGCGATCTTGGTACGTATAGTTCAATCTACCCACAGCACTCTTTCTACCGATGTCCGCCGAAGAGCCACCAAAGTTGGTTTGTGTATCAGTATTTCCTACGAATAGTTCAGGAATGGCAGTGGTCAACAAATTGATTCTGCCCGCACCAAACTGATATTGGGTACGAGTAATTTGCTCTGCCAATGCTAGCACTTTGAAATTGTGATCGCCAAAAGTTCTTGCATACTCTAAAGAGATCAGCGGATAGAGTTGCGTTCTGCTGAACTGTGACTCAGAAATACTCGTCACTGGATTCTGAATACCTTCCAATGAGTACGTATCGGTCTCAGGCAAGTACTGATACATTTCAACCGTTTTGCGGAATCGCTTTACCCTGCGATCGTAGCGTTGTACATTAGCTTCTGCTCTTGCTGTCAAACCAGGTATGAATGGAATTTTTAGATTAAGTGCCAATCTACCTCTGAACACATCTTCTTCTCTATCGTAAGTCCCGAACACATCTCGGTTGGTCAAAGTCAGCGGATTTCTTTGAGAGAAACCAGAGAAAGGCTGCCCCACAGAAGGATCGGGCAATTCCGTTGGGAAAACAGGTTGCGCACTCAATAAATCCGTCCAAACCGCACTCAAACCATTACCGTCCCCATCATTATAAGCTCTGTTCGTCTCTTCCTGTCGGTAAGATAAGTCTAAGGTGACGCTCAGATTTTCATTGATATTAGCATCTATATTGGATCGGACATTGATACGTCCATAATCATAATCTCTAGATCGGAAATAACTTTCCTGATCGGTCAACCCCAAAGAAGTAAAGAATTTAACGGCTTCGCTACCACCAGAAACACTTAAATTATACTGCTGCATCGGTGCATTGTTTTTGATGAGTGCATCTGTCCAATCGCCTCCTTCGTAGCCTGGTTCTTTATTTCTGAATTGTTCTAAATCTTCTTCCGTGAAAGTAGCATCTGGATCGCCACCGTCTAGTAAATTAGATTCTCTAACCAGTTCTATATACTGCTCCGTATTGACTTGCTGCATAAATTGGGTAGCGGATTGCAAGGCGAAACTGCTAGAAAAAGAGACCTGAGGTTTCCCAGTTGTTCCCCTTTTAGTGGTCACTAAAACGACCCCGTTTCCAGCTCTTGCGCCATATACGGCGGCAGCAGCATCCTTTAGAATCGTGATACTTTCAATATCGTTTGGATCAATTCTAGCAAAATCCATTTGCACACCATCTACTAGTACCAAGGGCGGACGCTGAAACCCTCTAATCCGAATTTGAGTGGCTTCCCCACCTGGGAGTCCCGTATTTTGCCGAGTCATCACACCAGGTACACGTCCCGCTAGTAGGTTGGCGGTGTTGGCAGATGGTATAACGGTCAATTGCTTATTGTCAATCGAAGCAACCGCGCCCGTTAGGGTAGATTTTTTCTCCTTACCATAACCTACGACTACGACTTCATCCAGTAAAGCACCTTCCGATAGTGTCACATCTATTGCTTGCTGACCATTTACTTTGATTTTTTGAGTCTCGAAGCCCGTGTAGCTGAAGGTGAGGCTATTGCCATCGATGGTCAATTCGTAGCTACCATCTACATCGGTTATCGTACCGTTCGTCGTTCCCGTTTCCACGACATTCACACCAATGAGCGGCGTGTTGTCTTTATCGGTCACGATGCCTGTAATTCGTTCTTGGCCTTGCAAAAAAGAGCTGGTGAACAGACAAATGAGTAGCAATGCTAGTTGTAAAAAGTTTGTTCGTTGTTTTGTCATAATTATTTATTTTAAAATCAGTGGAATAAGCCACACTACTGGACAAATGATACAGCAAGCTTAACATTGTCCATGTGAAAGATCGTTTGCCTTCGTAACTTTTTCGTTATCAGGCAAAGCTCAATTAGCTGTGATTAAAGCATAATCAAAGGGGTAGCGTCAAACTACAAAGCAGGTATATCAAAGTAAATTGTACCACGTAAAACAAGTGTTAGGAACTATTGCTTAGAGCTTGTTTGGAGCAGGATTGAACTGTAAATCAATAGTTTGCGGTTCTGGCGAAGAAAATAATAGCGACTTTATTGAGATAAACGAGCGATCCTTTAGGTAAATATTCAGTGAATATTTAAGCGAGAGAACCGCTTCGCGGATGGGTTAGCAGCGATTATTTTCAAAGTCAGGTTCGTGAAATATTGTTTTACAGGAAGATAGTGCTCCAAACATGCTCTTAGTCAGCTTTGAGTTTCAATCCTTTGGCTACGTGACGCATTTTTCTTTTTCCCGCAAATCGTCGAATGTATTGATAATTTTTATCTTTATATTGGTGGGTTAAACCCCATTCAAAAGCGCCGAAAGGTTCTCCTTCTGTGTCTAATGTTCGATTCATCCCAATGGCATGTGGCGCACCTTTAATCACAGACCTGATTTCAAAGTTAATGCCGTCGGGTGACCATTGAATGGTATTTTTTTCTGGTCCATCGGTGGTAATCAAGGAAGCAATGCCACCGTCCCTGTGCCAAACACAAATTTCGTGTCCACTATTAGATATTGGATTGTAAGGCGACTTCACGTAAGGGCCGAGTGGATCATCCGCGATGGCGACTCCATGTCGGATTTGTCGACCGCCAAAGGTCATTTCTTCGCCCATTTGTTCGCCTTTATAATACAGGTAAAACTTGCCTTTGTAGGCTAGCAAACAGGGATCGTGTACTTTATGGCTGTCAAAATCGCCTTTTTTTATGGCTTTGTAACGGTTCTGCTCTTCGCCTTCCCAAATGCCATTGTCGGCAGGACTCAGAATAGGTTCTGCTGATTTCGTCCAAGGCCCATAGGGCGAGTCTGCCCAAGCCAAACCCACTTGATTCTTCACTCTGATATTGTAAGGTGATTTTACGGTTTGGTAAGTCAGATAATACTTTCCTTCATATTCCAAAATCTCAGTAGTGAAGACCGAACGATCATCATAGCTACCTTTTTCGCCTCTCCCCACTGCCATGCCTTCCTCTTTCCAAGTCCAACCATCCTCCGAAGTTGCATACCAAATATCGCAGCGATCCCATGGAAAGACTTTATTGGTTGCTATATCACCCTCGAAGCCGTCTATTGGACCCGTACTTTTGGAATACCACACAAAGTATTTGCCATCGTGCTGAATAATTGCACTAGGGTCTCTGCGCACCACACCTTCTTCGTAAGCTAAATCACCTTTTAAATCAAAAACTTTAAATTCGCCAAACCATTCATTGCTTAGTCTGGGCCAAGCCAAAGCTCGCTTGGAGGCAGCACTGAGTGAATCCTTATTGGTGATACCGTAGTAATCTAAATCCTCATTGCTAATTTCTTTTGCACTTACTGTTTGCGCATTCTGTTCATTTTGTGGTAATTCACACCCTATTAATGCTAGTAGGAAAACAGATAGGAGAAAGGTCAATGACCTAACTGATTTTGTTTGTTTTGTTAGTTGCATATCGTTTTGTCTATATCTTATTTTTGGGTTCAGAAGAGGTACTTACCTGCTTCTAGTTGGTACGACAAAATTACAGGGGTTTCTTTCAAAAGTGGTGATTTTCGCCCTCGATTTTGCCTGAACAAAACACTTTTTCATCTCTAAAAGGGCATTTTAAACATTTATTTGACGAAATTAAGTAGTAATAATAGCCCTATTTTTGATAAAAAAAGTTATCATCGTTTTCATTGAATTAATTATATTTCGAATCCAAAAGCTATTGAAGCGAAGTCATTTATTCACATAGTATGAAAATTTACCAATTACTGATTTGTGGAATTGTTTGTTGCTGTTCCTTATTCAATGCTATGAAAGCACAAGCCACTGATGCTGCTTTTTGGAATCAGTTGGAGAAAATAAGGCTGGTCGATACCGATAGTGCAGCGATGGTGCTGAGCAACTATTATGATAGTTTTATGCTGAAAAAGGATACGCTGAGTGCTATAAATTCACTGACTCGTATGGCTTCTGTTTATGGCACACAGGCACAGTATAAAAATTCCTACGATCAGTTGTGGAAAGCTTTATTCTTAGCAGATGAGGCAAATTTGGAAAAACAAAAAGCTTACATTATCCGAAGAATTGGGCGCTACTATGCCTTTTACAAAAGACAAGCAGAAGCCCTTCATTTTCTAAATCAAGCCCTGAGTCTTGAAAAATCCTTGGTTGTCGATGGTGTAAACGATACCGCTGCTTTAAGCCAAATCTACTCCCCGATTAGTTTAACTTATCAGGAAATGGGGGAACTCGAAAAGGCACAAATCTATCTGGATAGTTGTTTTCTCTACACCAGCAAAGGAAAAGGCGGAAAGAAAATCCCATTCTTGGAAGTTGAGCAAGCCTTTATCCTTTGCAAGGATGGAAAATATCAAGCAGCTATAACCTTATTGGAGAAAAATGTAACGTGGATGGAACAGCGACTTCCTTCTTACCTAGTTTTAATATACAGTTATTTGGGAGACGCCTACAAAGGAAAAGAAGCCTTAGCCACGGCAGAAGCGTACTATAAAGAATCACTTGAGACTTCAGCGCGATACAACAGCCACCTCGATTTTTCTGTCCTTGTACGGGAGAGCTTGTCTGATTTGTATGCGATACAAGGCAGGTACGCAGCAGCTTTCGAGCAATTGAAAATAGCCAAACAATTAGACAAACTGTATTTTGATAGTCGCAGTATCAACAATAGACCACTACTCGAAATACAGGATGAATTTCGGGAAGAACTAGAGCACAAAAAACAACTGTTGAAGGAACAGCGTTTGGCGCAATTAGAACACGATAATGAAGTCAATTTACTCCAAAAAATTATGGTCACGATCTTGCTGCTCTCTATCCTGTTTTCCAGTGTCATCTATTTCTACAACCTAAAGAAAAGGCATCGAGCGGAAAAACAAATGGTTAAAAAAGAACGTGAACTAGAGTTGCAGAAGAATAAAGAACTGCTGTCAGTAAAAAACAA
Organism: Bacteroidota bacterium; assembly: GCA_038746215.1. GTDB lineage: Bacteria > Bacteroidota > Bacteroidia > Chitinophagales > Saprospiraceae > JAAUTG01. Next base: position 10,244 of record JBCDKV010000099.1, read on the forward strand.
AGAGCTGACCACTTTTACCTTGAAATTGATTGAAAAAGATGAGTTTTTGAGTGAATTAAAAGAAAAAATAGATGGCAAGAATGAAGACCTCAGTCTGCAGGAAGTCAAGCGAATTATCAGAAAAATAAACATCAATAGCACAGAAAATTGGGAAGAATTTGAGGCTAAATTCATAGATGTGAATAAGGCATTCTACGAAAACCTCCGCAGCCATTTCCCCAATTTGACACGAGGAGACCGTAAGCTTTGCGCCCTGCTCAAACTTAATCTGAGCAGCAAGGAAATGGCACGACTCATGGGTATTTCCGTAGAAAGTGTGCATACTACACGCTATCGCTTGCGCAAAAAATTAGGGTTAGAGAAAGGCGAAGATTTGAATGATTTTATGGCTCAATTCTAATTAGTCATGTACGAATCTAGAGCATGTTTGGAGCAGGATTGAACTAGAAATCAGCAGTTTGTGGTTCTGACAAGGTGAAAAATTAACTGCATATCTGGATACGAGGTTTATTTTTCATTAGACTACTGGACATTTCTGTAATTGGCTGCAATCGACCTCATTTCTTTTAGTGGAAAAAGTGCTAAAAAGACGTTAAGAACAAAATACTGTATGAGCCAAAACAGATTTCAAATAGAAGCTTTAAATACGCG
>JBCDKV010000100.1:0-10795 GCA_038746215.1 Bacteroidota bacterium
AGCAGCAGATAGCATCTCCGCAAACATAGCAGAAGGCTTCGGGCGTTATCACAAAAAGGACAAAATTAAATTCTATCGCTACAGCCAAGCATCGCTCAAAGAATGTTTTGATTGGAATGCAAAATCCAAGAAGCGGAATCTGATAGACGAAGTAACTTACCAGCATATCTACAAAGAATTGAAAAAGATAGAACCACTCCTAGGACAACTCATTAAATACACTAATGAAAAGCTGAACTTATAGCTTTGTAATTCCAAAGTGAAACAGACGCACAACCATGAAGCCATGCAACAATCGAACAATGAAAAAAAAAATCAGCGTACAAGCAACCACTTCTACCAAACTAACAGGAATTGAAGTTAAGACACCTTCGAACTATGCGGCTGGTGCATTGGGGGTAAAAGTCGCGTTAGAACATGCTATCGGTGAAATGGGCGTAGCGAGGGCGATGAAAGCACTGGCGCAAATGAATCAGAAGGAGGGATTTGATTGTCCAGGCTGTGCGTGGCCCGATCCCGATGATAAGCGTTCGTTGTTGGCGGAATATTGTGAAAATGGCGCGAAAGCACTCGCCGAAGAAGCAACTTTGAAACGGGTGAATCCTGATTTCTTTGCACAATATGCCATCGAGGAAATTTCGACTTGGTCGGATTATGAAATTGGAAAAAGTGGTCGATTGACGCATCCGATGATCTTGAAAGCAGGAACGAATCACTATGAACCCATCGAATGGGAAAAGGCATACGAATTAATTGCTACTCATCTGCGACAATTGGACGACCCGAACGAAGCCGTCTTTTATACCTCTGGTCGATCCAGCAACGAAGCGGCATTCATGTATGGGCTGTTTGCGCGTGCTTTAGGGACGAACAACTTGCCCGACTGCTCCAATATGTGCCACGAATCGAGTGGTGTCGGCTTGGGGACTACGCTGGGCATTGGTAAAGGCTCTGTGACCCTGAACGATTTTGCCGAAGCAGAAGTCGTCATGGTCATCGGTCAAAATCCAGGAACGAATCACCCGAGAATGCTGTCCGCTTTGCAAGAATGTAAGGAAAAAGGTGGTAAAGTTATTACTATCAATCCGCTGAAAGAGGCAGGACTCAGACGCTTCAAAAATCCACAGCGCGTACAAGACTACTTTAATGGTGGTACGGCAATCACAGATGTTTTCCTACAAGTCAAAATCAATCAAGATATTCCACTGCTAAAAGCCATCACTAAAAAATTATACGCACTTGACCAGCAGCACCACAACGTCTTTGATCACGAGTTCATTCAATCGAAAACGGAAGGATACGATGCGCTCCTACAAGATTTGGAGCAGTACGACTTAGCACAACTGATCGAACAATCGGGGGTATTAGAAGCGGAAATTGACGAAGCCGTGCGTTTATTAGCACCAGCTAAAAAAATCATTATTTGCTGGGCAATGGGACTCACGCAACATCGGAATGGTGTAGAAAATATACAGGAGTGTGTAAACCTACTTCTATTAAAAGGCAGTATTGGCAAGCCAGGCGCAGGCACTTGTCCCGTTCGTGGGCACAGCAATGTACAGGGTGATCGAAGTGTTGGGATCAATCATAAGATTTCGGATGCTTCCGTGGATGCCATTGAACGAGTATTTGGCTTTCGGCCCAGCACCAAAGAAGGTCTCGATGTGGTAGCATCCATCCAAGCAATGTACAAAGGTGAAGCAAAAGTATTCGTCGGCTTGGGTGGTAATCTGTTGATGGCAGTATCCGATACGAATTATGCCGCAGAAGCTTTCCAAAACTGTGAACTAACGGTCTTCATCAGCACCAAACTCAATAGAAACCACTTAGTAGCGGGCAAAACTGCCTTGATTTTACCAACACTGGGGCGTTCCGAAAAAGACCTAAAAAATGGGAAAGCACGTAAGGTGAGCGTAGAAGATAGCGTGGGAAAAGTACATCTTTCGGGTGGTAATTTGCAGCCAGCTTCTATTCATCTGCGCAGCGAACCCGATATTATATTGGAGATGGCGGCGGCTTATTTCGGCGTAAAAAGTCCTGTGGATTGGCTTTCTTATCGCGCCAATTATGCGCTAATTCGGGAGAAAATTGGGCAGACGATGAAGGGTTTTGAAGACTACAACGAGCGACTGCAAAAAGATGCAGGTTTTTATTTGCCAAATAATGCTAGGGTAGGGGATTTCTCTAAGTTGCCCAATGGACGGGCTATTTTTACGGTCACTTCACTCCCCGAACACAAATTAGTAGCAGATGAATTTTTGCTCATGTCCATTCGTTCACACGACCAATACAATACGACGATTTACGGCTTGAACGACCGCTATCGTGGCATTTACGGCGAACGCAGGGTGGTGATGATGAATGAAGCCGATATGAAACAGCAGGGATTGGAACAATTAGATTTAATCAATTTGACCAGCACTTACGATGGTGTTGTTCGAGAAGCGAAGCAATTCCACGTCGTCGCTTACGACATTCCACAGGGCAATTTAGCCAGCTATTTTCCAGAAGTCAATCCACTCATTCCCATCGACCGCTTTGCCAAGGCTAGTCGGACGCCCATTTCCAAGTCGGTAGTGGTTCGAGTTGCTAAGATGATTTGAGTACCAGAAGTCATACACTGCTGGACATTGGGATGGAACAAACCACTAAGACACTAAGAAGAGTAAGCTAAGCCCCAACGATTGCCGAGCAGCTAGTAACGGCTCGGCAATCTTTAGGGCTTACCGATCCAGTGCGCTCAAATTCCGATATTAAAAGAGTAGCCAAAAAATAAGGTAGGTTACTAAAAATCAAGTCATAATGTCTATGTGTCTCTATGTGGCTATGTGTTAAAAATTAAAAATGTCCAGTATTTTAAGCCAACAGCCAACAGCCAACAGCCATACTAAGCATCATCCCTCAACAGCATTTCAGGTGCAGCCATATACCACTGTTCACGATCTTTAGTGTACCCAAAACTGGCGTGTGGAAGCACATAATTCAAGCCTGCGCAAATCACCTCTGCTCTTTCTGCTGGCACAGCTATACTGATGCTATCGCCATCTATCAATTTGAAATACATAATAGCATTTTGATGAATTTTAAATCCGAAAGGCATCCTCTCTGTGACGACTGCATAGACCCAAACGATGGTATTTGGACGGTATTTCAACGTACTAAATAAAGGCATAGCTTCAATCGCTCGATAGCGAAAATACTGATAAGCAAATTGCACACCAAAGAACAAAAGCAGTAGACCTACAATAGACAAGGCGGTATTTTTTTCGAAGAAAAAAACCAACAGCAATACACCCAGTACAATCATTACGATAGCAGTAATCAGTTTGCGCTGTTGTTCTTTTTTAGCTGCTTGCCGAAGCAGATTCAGCGAAATATCCAGTTCATTTTTCTGATTTTCAGTCATGCTTGATAGAGATTTTGATTTGGGTGCGTACAAATTTTTGAGCAATGCTATAAATAGATTACAGTGAGGTGCTTGAGATCGCGCAACAAGTATGCCTAAAGGTTTTTAATGGACGGAAACACAAAGCTTCACTATTTTTCTCCAAAAAAATAGTGAAGCTTTGTGTTTCCGTCCGAAGAAACTTACCGAGCATACTTGTTGCACAATTTTTTAGCACTTACTCATGCTGTGTAAGTATTGAGAAAAACTAGATTTGGTACAACCCTAATTTCGATTTAAACATGAAACAGAAGCAATTTAGAAAGGTTTTTCCCGTCAACCAAACAAATCCAAATGATGTACCCTCGGCAAATACGTCTGACTAATACAATCTACAATCATCTGGTAGTGCGTTGAATCATTCCAAAATTTGATGCCATCGACGTATAGAATAAGGACGGGAATATCAGTAATAGACTTTAGATAATTGAAGTACGCTCCTTGAATCTCCTCTAAGTATTCGCCCGAAATTTGTTGCTCAAAGACGCGTCCTCTTTGTTTGATGTTGGCTAGCAAATCATCTACCGAGCGGTGCAAATAGACCAATAAATCAGGTTTGGGGAAAGTCGCATTGAGGACGTGAAAAAGGCGTTGGAAGAGGCGAAACTCTTCTGCTTGTAGATTATTTTGGGCGAAAAGTAAGGTTTTGACAAAAAAGTAATCCGAAACGGTCGTTTGCTGAAAAAGGTTAGGACTAGCGAAGTGTTCTTGGAGTTGTTTGTGGCGTTCGGTCATAAAAAACAGCTCCACTGGAAAAGCATAGCGTTCTGGATTTTCGTAAAAAGGTGGTAGGAAAGGATTGTCTGTAAACTGCTCCAGCACGATTTCGCAATTGTAGTCAGCTTCCAACATATTGCACAGGGTCGTTTTGCCTGCACCAATATTTCCTTCGATGGCAATGTAGCGGTATTCCGTATTCATTTTTTGTGTACTTCCAACAAATCAGGGCAAGCCAAAGATAGACTTTCTATTGTTTTTTTCAAGACAGGATGTACAAAATCCGCCGCAATTTCTAGCATAGGTACGAGTACGAAATTACGGTCAGGAATGCCAGGATGAGGAATCGTGAGTCTTTGGGTGTTCATAACTTCTTCACCATAGAACAAAATATCAATATCAATCAAGCGTTCGCCCCAGTGTCGCGTTCGCACCCGCCCCATTTCATTTTCAATCCATTGGATTTCATCCAAGATCGCAAAGGGCTGTAAATCTGATTCGACGAGCAACACTTGATTCAAAAAATCTGGCTGATCGGTGACCCCCCAAGCTGCTGTCTCGTAAATACTTGAATGATCTATAATTGCGCCAACTTTTTCCGTAATCCACCGTCGAGCCGTCGCTAAATTCTTAGCTCTTTGCCCTAGATTTCCTCCAATCAAAAGGTATGAGTAATTTGACAAAATTGATTTGATATTTTTTGTACGCTATTAGACGAAGCATAAAATGGAAAACTAAGTTAAAGTACAAGCAAGCTTGAGGTTGCCCGTCATTGCGATTACTAAACCTTGTTCCTTTGTGATTCAATATCCATTAGCAAACTGATATAAGGCGTCGTCTCAAATTCGTTCGCTTACCGATCTGCCTTGAATCTACAATTCTAAGTCAATCCCTACGCGTTCTTCCCATTCCAAGCCACATTCGCCCAATTCCGCCAAAAATGGATCAGAATCAAATTCCTCGACATTTTTTACACCTGTTTCACCCCACTTTCCCGTCAAAACCATCTTAGCACCGAGCATGGCAGGTACGCCAGTGGTGTAGGAAACACCTTGTGTCCCCGTTTCTTCATAGGCAGCCTGATGACTACAATTATTCCAAATATAATAGGTCTTTTCCACACCGTTTTTCACACCTTTGATGCGACAGCCAATAGAAGTTTCACCAGTGTAATTTGTACCAAGCTCACTTGGATCGGGCAGTACAGCTTTCAAAAATTTTAAGGGAACAATTTCCATTCCTTTGTATGAAATGGGTTCGATGCTCGCCATACCAATATTCTGAATGACCCGCAAATGAGTTAGGTACTCATCACCAAAAGTCATCCAAAAGCGAGCGCGTTTGATACTAGGATAGTTCTTGACCAAAGATTCTAGCTCTTCGTGGTAAATCACATAAGATTTTCGAGCACCAATATTAGGATAAGTCAATAGCTTACTGATTTCGTGTGGCTCGGTTTCAATCCATTGACCCTGTTCATAATAGCGTCCTTTTTGCGTGATCTCACGAATATTGATTTCTGGATTGAAATTGGTGGCAAATGCTTTCCCGTGATCGCCGCCATTACAATCGACTATATCCAAATAGTGAATTTCATCAAAATGATGCTCGGCAGCGTGAGCGGTAAAAATACTCGTCACCCCAGGATCGAAGCCACAGCCGAGTACCGCCAGCAAGCCCGCTTCCTTGAATCGATCTTGATACGCCCACTGCCAACTGTACTCAAATTTGGCTTCGTCTTTTGGCTCATAATTAGCCGTATCCAAGTAGTGAACGCCAGCCGCTAAGCAAGCCTCCATAATAGTCAAATCCTGATAGGGTAGGGCGACGTGAATAACCAGTTCGGGTTGAAAAGAACGAATGAGTTTCGTCAAGGCAGGTACATCTTCGGCGTCGATCGCTGCCGTGGTGATATGTTGATGACCAGTAGCTGCTTTAGCATCCGCTGCGATTTGATCGCACTTAGATTTAGTGCGACTCGCCAGTAAAATTTCCGAAAAAATATCAGCTTGCTGAGCACACTTGAAAGTGACAACTCTCCCGACGCCACCTGCGCCGATGATCATTATTTTTGCCATGAATATTTTTGACTTAGAGACAAGCGTATCGTACGGACTGAAATCACACTACTGGATATTGGGATAGATTAAATCACTAAGGCACTAAGAAAAGTAATATAAGTTACTGAAAATCAAGTTGTAATATCTATGTGTTTCTATGTGACTAACTTGTCCGTATGGATGTATTGAAATTAAAAATGTCTAGCAATGTAGACTAAAATCAAACTTCGCTATCCTTGTGCTTTCTTATGATCGGCTAAGAATTTCTCTAGTCCGTTGTCTGTGAGTGGATGTTTCAGTAATCCCAAGATCGGACCTAGTGGACTTGTAATGACGTCCGCGCCTGCTTTAGCTGCCTCCAAAATATGACGAGAACTGCGAATAGAAGCAGCAAGTATTTCCGTATCGTAACCTTGGATAGCATATACTTCTGCAATCTCGCGAATCAAGCCAACGCCATCCCAATTAATATCGTCTACTCGCCCCATGAAAGGAGAGAGGTAAGTTGCGCCCGCTTTGGCTGCTAAAATAGCTTGCCCTGCGGAGAATACCAGCGTACAATTCGTACGAATCCCAATGTCGGTAAAATGACTAATCGCTTTGATACCTTCCTTAATCATAGGAACTTTCACGACAATGTTCGGTGCGATTTCTACCAGTTTTTTACCCTCCTTCACAATACCCTCAAAATCAGTGCTGATCACTTCTGCACTCACATCGCCAGCCACAATATCACAGATAGATTTGTAGTGGTTCATAATATTCGACTCTCCAGAAATGCCTTCTTTTGCCATCAGAGAAGGATTAGTCGTCACGCCATCCAATATTCCTAAGTCTTTGGCTTCTTTAATTTGGTCGAGGCTAGCAGTATCGATGAAAAACTTCATAATTTTCTATAAGTTATTTTTTGTTTACAATAGAATATTTGGAAAGCAATTATTGTTTGAACTAGAAACGCTTTTATTCCTTTTATACTTGACTGTAATATATTTTACCAATCCCCTGAAATAAAAAAAGGCGAGCATTCGCACTGCTACAACCTCTTACCCTTGCTTCGTTTCCGACCTGGGGGGATTCAGAGGGAGCTAGTCGATACTCGCCGCTGCAAAAGTAATATTAATTTCATCTTTTCTAAAAATTTTTAAGCGATCTTTTGTCAAAAAGAAAATCACCGTGTCACATGAATCAGTTTAAGTTTACCGCCATCATATTGTTTTTACTCGTTTTTTCCCTACCCATTGCTTTATCAGCACAAGCAGATTTTAGTGGATTTTGGAAAGGTATTATCACCCAAGACGAAGGTGGCTACAAAACAGAGTATGGGTTTGAACTTTACCTGAATCAAGATGGTACGAGGGTCACGGGACGATCTTATGTTATTGACGGCAAATTGCACGCCGAAATGGAACTGAAGGGCAGTATTTACAATACCAACTATTTGCGCTTTCAGGAGCTAAAAATTGTGGATTTTAGCGTGGTAGAAAATATGGAATGGTGTCTTAAAAAAGGGCATCTCATATTGCAAGTTAAAGGGGACAAAGCTTACTTGACGGGCGTTTGGAAGGGTACGACTTCTTTCGGCAATTGTATTCCAGGACGTATTGAACTGGAACGAGAAGTAATCCGAGCAGCAGTTGAGGAAGACGAGAAATTTTGAAAGCCACACAGAAAATTCCTTTTTTTGATAAAACGAGCCTATCTTTGCGGTCGCAATTAAAGAAAACTATGAAACAAAATCGCCATCTAAATTTAGGTATTATTTCCGCTATCATTGTAGTAGCTGCACTGAGTCGCCTACTATTCGTGATGATTCCTAATTTTTCGCCCATCGGTGCAATTGCACTGTTTGGAGCAGCTTATTTTAGCAAAAGATACCTAGCCTTTCTGATTCCGCTCGCAGCGATGTGGGTAAGTGATCTGCTCATCAATAATATGGTCTATCCTAGAATGTTTCCCGAATACTACGATGGCACTTTTGCTTGGGGTGTTTCTTGGTGGGTTTACGGTGCGTTTGCTTTAGTCGTAATGTTGGGCTTCTTACTTTTCAAGCGCAGAAAAGCAGCAATGAACGATTCAAACATACTAGATGACACCAGCCTAAAAGCAAGTCCACGAATTAATATCAAAAACGTAGCCGTAGCCAGCTTACTCACCGCTATCGTTTTCTTTCTCATCACCAATTTTGGTGTTTGGGCAGGTGGTGCTATGTACCCTAAAACTGCTAGTGGTTTAATGCTTTGCTATGGAGCTGCCATTCCTTTCTTTTGGAATACTTTGATTAGCAACTTTATATTTTCTGCTGTGCTGTTTGGTGGCTATGAATTATTGAAGCAACGCTATCCAAGTATGATTTTTCAAAAAGCTTAAGTTGATTCCTTTCCTTAGAAAAAAAAGACAAAATATGCTAGGTTCTCGTAGAGGTATGTGGCAGTATTTGCTGTATGCTATTGGCGAGATATTCTTAGTAGTCATCGGTATTTTATTTGCGCTACAAATTAATAATTGGAATGAGGAAAGAAAATTAGCTCAATTAGAGACTGAGTTAATACAAGAAGTTCAGAATGGCTTGAAAAATGACCTCGCTGATGTTCAAGTTAATTTGAAATATACGGAGTATCGAATAAAAAGCCAGAATGCATTGATTAACTGGCTAGAAAGCGATTTACCTTATCACGATTCCTTAACTACTTATTTCGCTGGTTTTTATTCTTTCTCTACTTTTGCGGGAAATGAAAGTCCTTACGAAACATTGAAGCAACTTGGTTTGCGAAATATTAGAAGTGATACTTTACGCAACCAGATAGAACACCTCTATGACATTGTTTACCCAGCTTACGTTTCTATGTGCGATTTATATATTGAAGAAATTAATAAAATAGAATTGCTCAATGCTAGACATTTTGAGGGACTGTATGCCAAAGATATGCGTCCTCTAAATATGCAGAAGATAAAATCAGACAAAGCATATCTACACCAAATGAAAAGCCTAAGAAATGCCAATCAAAATATCATCTTATCACATAATAAAACCACTATCAGCGAGATTGAAAAAACGATTGATCTGATTAATACAGAGCCACAGTAAAGTACTACACGATTCCTTCCCGAATCAGATCGTGCAAATGTACAATGCCTACATATTATTCACCATTTTGCACAATTAATTGTGTGATACTTTTCTCACTCATCACTTCTAATGCTTTAGCAGCCAACATGTCTTTCTGAATACACAAAGGTTGAGGCGTCATAATATCCTGAGCGCAGAGATGCGCAACTTGCGTCTTTTGTTCCAGCATTCTTCTTAAATCACCGTCGGTGATGATGCCTTTTATTTCATCTGCATCATCCAGTACCGCAGTGCAGCCCAGTCGTTTAGAACTAATTTCCACTATGGTTTCGCGAATATTAGCTTTCAAATTGACCGCAGGACATTGGTTTCTGCCACACAAGGAGTCAACCCTTAAATACAAACGCTTACCGAGTGCGCCACCTGGATGAAATTGCGCAAAGTCATTAGAAGAAAAGCCCTTTAGAGTGAGCAAAGCACTGGCGAGGGCATCGCCCATCACGATTTGTGCCGTTGTGCTGGCAGTAGGTGCTAAATTATTGGGTTCTGCTTCTCGCAAAACGGGTGTCAGCAGGAGGCAATTTGCCTGTTGTGCTAAATAAGATTGTGTTTTGCTCGTCATAGCGATAAGTGCGCTGCCCAAATGTTTCAGCATGGGAATTAATGCTTTGATTTCTGCTGTTTCGCCACTCTTAGATAAACAAAGCACGACATCACTGGCTTGAATCATACCCAAATCTCCGTGAATGGCATCCGCAGCATGCATAAAAATAGCTGGCGTTCCTGTGGAATTGAGGGTCGCTACAATTTTGCGTCCTATCAAAGCACTTTTCCCTATTCCTGTGACAATTACTCTTCCTGCGCACTGGTGTATCGTATTGACGGTTGCTACGAAATTCTCGTCGATACAATTCTTGAGGGATGCAATCGTTTGCGCCTCAATATTAATCGTCTCGATTGCCGTTTTAACGATTAATTCATTAGAAGATGCCATAGATTTTTTTATTTTTGTCCGCTTTTAGGGAACTTGTAAAATATAACCTACCCATTTCACTCGTTCTTTTTCCTTTATTCTGTGTTAAAAAGCCTCACCGTAGCTACTGCTATGCTTACGTTTTTTGCCTTGAATAAAGAAAAAATAACTTCGCAAAATTTGGGTAGCTTATTTTCTACAACTTCCCTTAATCAAAACCGCAATTATAGTGCGACAATTGTTAACGAACAAATGAGAAGCAACTTCATAATTGTGAAAATGAGCAAAGCATAGCAATTACCCCCAGTTACTATTTTTAATCCAAAATCAGGCATTTTTATCCACAAGCTTATAAAACAGACAGATATATTTTTATAAGTATATGTTTTTATGTAACTTTCAGACTGAAAAGCCAGAAAAATAAGGTGTTTCCATGAGATAATTGCTAGAAGTTGCCATACAATTCAACAGTATTAAATGAAGCAATAAGGCTAAGAGCTTGTTTGGAGCACTATCTTCCTGTAAACCAATAT
>JBCDKV010000101.1:0-10751 GCA_038746215.1 Bacteroidota bacterium
AAATTGCTGCGGGCAGCGAAAGAGCCGTACTCGATCAAATCAAACAGCTTTGGACGGACTTTGCACCACAAGCCCCCTTTAGCTTCTCTTTCTTAGATGAAGACATCAATGCTCAATATCAATCGGAAGAACGTTTGGCTTCGGTACTCAGCACCTTCACTTTCTTATCTATTTTCATTGCTTGCTTGGGCTTATTGGGCTTGATTACTTATATCACGCAGCAGCGCACCAAAGAAATCGGCATCCGAAAAGTGTTGGGCGCAACCACTGCTAGTATCCTGGCACTGCTTTCCAAAGACTTTTTAAAACTTATCGTCCTTGCCTTAGTACTCGCTACACCGATTGCCTATTATTTTATGAATCAATGGCTGCAAGACTTTGCCTACAGCATTGAGTTGCAATGGTGGGTGTTTGCACTGGCAGGTTTGGCGGCGATTGGGATTGCGTTGCTAACGGTGAGTGTGCAGAGTGTGCGGGCGGCTTTGGCGAATCCTGTTAATTCATTGAGAAGCGAATAAAAAGAGATCATCATGCTAAAACATCATCTAAAAGTAGGACTCAGAACTCTGTGGCGAGACAAAGGATTTGCACTCATCAATATCGGTGGACTGGCATTGGGGATGGTTGTAGTTATGCTAGTCAGCTTGTGGATACACGATGAATTGACTTTCAATCGCTATCACGAAAACTATGACAATATCGCTGTATTGAAACGGCTACAAAGTAGAAGCAATGGAGAACGCTTTACAAGTGATTTTCAAGTGACTGCTTTGGGCAATCTGCTTAAAGAGAACTACAAGGATTATTTTAAACATCTGGTCATGGCTCGGCAGACCGAAGATCATATCCTTTCTACTGAAAACCGCAACTTTACGCAGAAGGGCAATTTCATGCAAGCAGACGCACCTGACCTATTGAGCCTTCGCATGAAAAGTGGAGATCGAAAGGGATTGACTGATAAAAATACGATTCTCTTATCTGAAAGTTTGGCGACTAAACTCTTTGGCGATCATCATCCGATTGGGCAGGTAATTAGAATGGATGATAAACAGGAGGTCAAAGTAACGGGCGTTTATGAAGAATTACCGAGAAACTCCCACTTTTGGGAAAGCACCTTCATCGCACCTCTGGATTTATACTTTACACTTTCTGGTCAAGACCCCAATACTTGGTCGAATAGCAATATGCAGATTTATGCCCAAATTCATTCCAATACGGATTTTGAAAGTGTTTCTGCGCAGATAAAAGATGAACTGAAAAACAACATGAACGAAGAAGATGCTGCGGCTTCTAGTCCTGTTCTTTTCTTGCATTCGATGAAGAAATGGCATCTATTCAATGAATTTGAAAATGGCGTGAATGTCACTAGCAGTCGTCTGCGTTTTGTTTGGTTCTATGGCATCATTGGCTTCATTGTTTTGCTCTTGGCTTGCATCAATTTTGTCAATCTCAGCACAGCACGCTCTGAGCGACGCCTGAAAGAAATTGGTGTCCGTAAAAGTATTGGTTCTGCGCGTAGTCAGTTGGTCAGTCAATTCTTGAATGAATCCATTCTGCTTGCCATAGCTGCTTTTGGAATAGCAATAGGAATCACATTTTTCTTATTGCCGTGGTTCAATGAATTAGCAGGAAAAGCCATGCCTTTACCATTTGGGCAGCCCCTATTTTGGATCATTGGACTCGGTGCTAGCTTGCTGACTGGAATCTTGGCAGGTAGCTATCCTGCTCTCTACCTATCATCTTTCAAAGCGGTCAATGCATTAAAAAGCACTTTAAGAGAAGGTAAAAAGGTATTAGCACCAAGAAAAGTATTGGTCGTTTTTCAATTTGTCGTTTCTACCGTACTCATATTAGGCACATTTGTGGTGTATCAACAAATCCAACACGTTAAGGATAGAGCAGTCGGATACGAGCGAGATCGCTTAATCATGTTTTCTAAAAAAACGGAAGAGGTTTTTCAAAAGTCAGATGCACTGCGGAATGCACTCAATAACACAACGATCATCGAAACAGTAGGAGAAGGCAGTTATCCATTGACTAATACTAGAGGACAGAATAGAGGATTTAGTTGGGAAGGGCAAACAGAAGGTTTTAATCCTATTTTCAACACTTTGTTTGTGAATTACGACTACGGAAAAACCATCGGTTGGGAACTCGCAGAAGGTAGGGATTTCTCTAAAGATTATCTTAGCGACCGACTCGGAGTGGTCATTACGGAATCAGCACAAGAACTGATGGGCTTAGAAAATCCTGTTGGTACGCAGTTAAAATATGCTGAATATCCCGACTACGCTTTCACCATTTTAGGCGTCGTTGAAGACATGATAAAAGGCGATCCTTTTGAAGCACCGATGCCTGCCATTATGTTCGTAACCGATCAGTCATTGGGTTGGCTATTTATGCGCCTTCGTCCTCAAGTGGAAGTGCGAGATGCTTTGGCACAAATAGAAAGTGTGTTCCGTGAAGTAGTGCCTTCCACCCCTTTCGATTATCAATTTGTAGATGAAGCCTACACTGCCAAATTTAAAGCAGAAGAACGCATAGGTGAGTTGGCTACCTTTCTGGCGATTGTTGCCATTTTTATTAGTTGCTTGGGTTTATTCGGTTTAGTGGCGTATGTATCAGAAAGACGCACTAGAGAAATTGGCATCCGAAAAGTCCTCGGTGCAAGTGTCACAGGCATCGTTGCTTTGCTCTCCAAAGATTTTATTCAACTCGTAGGTATTGCTTTTTTGATCGCTACGCCCATCGCTTATTATTTTATGAACGAATGGCTACAAGACTTTGCTTATCGCATTGAGTTGCAATGGTGGGTGTTTGCGCTGGCAGGTTTGGCAGCGATTGGAATTGCACTGTTGACGGTGAGTTTTCAGAGTGTGCGGGCGGCTTTGGCGAATCCTGTGAAGAGTTTGCGGAATGAGTAGCTAGGCAAGTTGTAGCTAGGTACTTTTGAAGTTCACCATTTTTTTCTACATCATCAATTGTTCCAAAAGGAAGACACCATACAACGGAATATTCATAAAATTTTCGCTTTGAACAAAGTTACGCGGAGAAGCCCGAAGCACAGCTTTAGGCTTGTATTTCTGCTCGTAGCTACGCAAACTTTTAGTATTTCGATTGCTGCCACTTTTGACTTCTAATGGATAAATTTCATGGTCAATAGACAGTACAAAATCCACTTCTGCTTGACTTTCTGAAGTCCAATAAAATAGGTGGTCTTGCCCTAATTTAGTAAGTTCGTTGGCGACAAAATTTTCTATGAATGCCCCATTGTATTCGGAAAATAGTTCAGAAGGATGAAGGATAATTGATGAAGAAATCTGGAGCATTGCTCCCAATAAGCCTGTGTCTAATAAATAGATTTTGAACTTACTATAATCTGCGTAACCCAAGAGTGGAATTTTAGCTCCTCGTAGATTATAAACCAAATGAATAAGTCCTGCATTGCTCAGCCATTCAAGAGTTTGCTCGAAAGTGGCGGCTCTTGCTCTTTTTCGGACTTCGCTGTACTTGAATTTCTTGTTTTCTTTCGCGAGTTGATACGGAATGGATTGCCACAATTCAGTCGTTTTAATGGCTTGGCTTGCATCCGTATATTTTGAAAAATCTCGGAGGTAAGATTCTAAAATTTCTTCTTGTATCGTTCTTACCGCAGCAATATCTTGATGGTTCAGATAATCCTGAATCACTTCGGGCATTCCTCCTAGATATAAGTACATTTTTAGATGACCAAGTAATTTCTCGTGCAGAATTTCGGGTAGCGATTCGCAATTATATTTGGCAATTAGTTCTTCTACTAATAAAGTTTCTCCGACAGCCTCTAAGTACTCTAAAAAACTAAGTGGATAGAGCGTCATAAAATTCACTTTACCTACTGGAAAACTACTCGTTTTTCCTACTTGAACACCTAGCAATGAACCCGCCGCAATCACATGAAATTCGGAAGCCTGTTCTTGAAAATATTTAAGGCTAGTGATGGCTTCGGGAGCAACTTGTATTTCATCAAAACAAATTAGCGTATCTTGAGCTACTATTTTTCTACCCAAATACAAGCCTATATTTTCTATGATCTTTTCTGGCAATAAATTGCCTTCAAACAAAGTTCGTAAACTAGAATCTTGCTCAAAATTCAGATACACATAATTCTGGTATTCCGACTGTCCGAATGTATTGATCAACCACGTTTTTCCCACCTGTCTTGCCCCTTGTAAGAGCAGAGGTTTACGCCTGCGGCTGTTTTTCCAATTCAATAATTGCTTGTAAAGTGTTCTTTTTATCATAGTAATGTACCAAAAAGTGCTGCAAATATATTTTTTTATGTGCTAAAAAATGTCAATTAAACTAATTTTTATGTGCCAAAAAGTGTAATTTGCCTGAAAAGAAGAAGCTGTGAAAGTGTTCAATGGTGAACAATTATTGTCTAAATGTGAACGAAGACCGTATTACAAACGGTGATTGTATTTTTTATACTTTTGATTATCAATTAGTTATGAAGGTGGCGCGATTTTAGTAGAGTAATAACAAAATTGTACTTTTCTATTCTCCTAAAATAAAAAGAGAAATAAAATGCTTAAAATCCATTTCAAATCAGCTATCCGGAATCTTTGGAAAAACAAGGTTTTTGCTGTTATTAGCATTGGGGGACTATCCATTAGTCTGGCAGCGGTTTTACTCATTTTGCTTTGGGTGGATGATGAACGGAAAGTAGATACTTTTGGAGGAGAAATCACCAATCTGCACCGCTTGTTTATGGTAGATACCCTAGCCGATGGCTCTTTAAAAGTCAGTCGGTCTATTCCATATCCATTGGTGCGAGAAGCTGCTGATAAAATACCAGATGTTAATGTAATTGCAGCAAGGGATTACCCACTAGAGCGCTTTTTCCAATTGGAAGAAAAGCTGTACAAAGCAAAAGGGAGCAATGCCACCTTTAGTTTACTGGAAGCCTTTCCTGTTGAAATATTAGCGGGTAGTTTGGAAGCCTCAAAAAGCAAGACCAATAGTATAGTCATCACGGAAGATTTCGCAGCGCAACTCTTTGGGAAAAACTGGTCGGCAAATGCGATAGGAGCTACCTTATTGTTGAACAGAGCAGACGGATTAGAAATTATTGCCGTATGTGAAAACCCACCGAACAATTCTACTATTCAATTTGAATACCTCATCAATCTAGCGCACCACATTAAGAAGAACGATTGGCTATTGGACTGGGGGAGTTCTGCGTTGTCTGTTTACATCAACTTGAACGACCATGCACAGCCAGCTATTGTCAAACAGAAACTAGATGGACTGATTGCAAAAAGTGAAATTGCTGGTGTTCATGCTAAGCTACAAGTTTTTTCAGAAGGCTATCTCTACGGCAAATTTGATGAAATGGGACAAGCCAATGGAGGTCGCATAGAATACGTCCGTATTTTTAGTGTTGCAGCTTTGTTCTTATTACTTATTGCGTGCATCAACTTTGTCAACTTAGCTACGGCTCGCGCCAATCGCAGAGCCAAAGAAGTGGGTGTCCGAAAAACGATTGGCGCAAGTCGTTGGGCATTGGTGAAGCAATTTATGTCAGAAGCCTTTTTTATCACTTTTCTATCTATTGGTATAGCAATCTTACTTGCACAATTAGCCTTGCCTTGGCTATCGCAGTTAACGGATAAAGAATTGCACTTCGCCTATACTAGTCCTGCTTTTTGGTTCTTTATTGCTGCTATTATTGGTGTAACCAGCTTACTTGCAGGAACTTATCCAGCTTTTGTCCTATCTGCTTTTCGACCTGTACAAGTCCTCAAAGGAAAGTTGACGACTAGAACACAAAAAGTAAACCTCCGCAAGATGTTAGTGGTCGTACAATTCACCTTGGCAGCCTTGTTGATCTTATTTGCCTTATTGGTGCAACAACAAATTCACTTCATCAAAAATACCAATCTGGGGCTAGATCGAGAAAATATTATTAGCATTTACAAGGATGAAATACTTTCCGAAAAATATGACGTCATCAAAAAGGAATTGCTCAAAGCGTCGAGTATTCAAGATGTGACGGTGACTGGCAATACGCCCATAGATTTGCAATCTTCTACCACTGGAATTAAATGGGAAGGCAAACAAGAGCAAGAACAGAACATCAGCTTTAAATTGCAATGGGCAGATTATAATTACTTGGACATCTTTAAGATTCCGCTAGCCGACGGTCGTTTCTACGAAGAAGCCATGCAATCCGATTCTACGGCTTTGGTCATCAATGAAACGGCAGCGAAAGTAATGGGGATGGAAAATGCAGTCGGAAAGACCGTCAATATGTGGGGAACGAAGCGACAAATTGTAGGTGTCGTAAAGGATTTCCACAACCAATCTTTACACGAATCCGTAGCACCCATGCTCATTGTACTCGACCCTGAAACGACTTGGTCACTCTTTGTAAGAACAGAAAAAGGCGCTACTTCATCCGCCATTGCTGCCTTACAGCGTACTTTTTCCTCCATACTACCCGACTATCAACTGGAGTACGAATTTCTGGATGAAGCCTACGAGCGAAAGTATCGTTCAGAAATCGTCACGGGACAATTGGTCAACTATTTCGCGCTCATTTCCATACTCATTTCTTGCTTAGGATTACTCGGTTTAGCTACTTTTCTTACCCAACAACGCACCAAAGAAATTGGTATCCGCAAAGTACTAGGGGCTTCGGTCGCAAGCATCATTGGTTTATTATCCAAAGACTTTATCGCCTTAATTCTACTTGCCATTTTGATTGCCTCGCCCATTGCTTGGTATGGCATGAATCAATGGTTAGAAAACTTTGCTTACCACGTTCAAGTGCAGTGGTGGCTCTTTGGACTGACGGCATTGGCTGCAGTGACGATTGCCTTGCTTACCATTGGTATTCAGAGTTTGAAAGCAGCTTTGGCGAATCCGATTAAAGCTTTGAAAAACGAATGAAAAAGAAATCATCATGCTACAAAACAATATCAAAATTGCCTTCCGCAACATATGGCGACATAGCAGCTCTTTTTTGATTAATTTATTCAGTCTTTCCTTAGGATTAGCTGGTGCGTTGCTGATCTATCTTTGGGTTTGGGATGAAGTACAAATGGATCGGTTTCACGAAAAAGGAGACCAATTGGTGCATATTTTACAAAATGTAAATACATCCGATGAAATATTTACAGAAGCACACACACAAGCACCTCTAGCCGACGCTTTACTCGAAGCATTTCCCGAAGTAGAACAAGTCGCTACCGTTGTGCCTGCCGATCTTTTTCAAGGAGAAAAATTCATGCTTTCCGACGGGGAGGAACAGTTTTTTAATGCACGCAATCAGTTTGCTAGTGCCGATTATTTCAATCTGTTTTCTTACGATTTTCTGGAAGGAACAGCAAAAAGTGCACTTACCGATAAGTACGCTATTGTACTTTCAAAGGCACTAGCTCAAAAGCTGTTTCCGTCTGAAAATGCGTTAGGTAAAACGGTAGAATGGATACACGATGAATTTGGAGGATTGTATAAAGTGTCGGGTGTTTTTAGCATTCCTCCACACACAAGCGAGTCTTTCGATGCGATGCTCAATATAGATATTTTACTAGATCAATATCCTGATTTTAACAGTTGGAATAACTCAGATTTCTACACCTATGCTAGTTTGGCAGTAGGCACAGATTTGAATCAGTTCAACAGTAAAATTGAAGACTTCGTTGCCACTCAAACAGATATTGTAGGAGAGACTTTGATGGCACAAGCTTACTCGGATCGCTATTTGTATGGACAATACAAAAATGGCAAAGTAAGCGGTGGAAGAATTGCTTATGTGCGCTTGTTAGCTATTGTGGCGATTTTCCTTTTACTGATTGGTTGTATCAATTTTATGAATATGTCCACTGCAAAAGGGACAAAAAAGATCAAAGAAATTGGTATCAAAAAAGTCATCGGCGCGACTCGAAAGAGCTTGATTGCTCAATATATAACAGAAGCCGTTCTAATCACTTCTTTGGCTGCTTTGATGGCTGTTGTATTAGTTGTACTGCTGCTGCCACAGTTCAATACGATTATAGGAAAGACATTAGCACTCTCCTTCGATCCTGTTGTCATTGGAAGCATTTTGGGCATCACGGTACTGACGAGCCTGATTGCTAGTAGCTATCCTGCCATTTACCTTTCTGGTTTCAAACCGATTCAAGCAATAAATGGTAAATCGGTCAAGAGTTGGAGTGCGCTACTGACCCGAAAAGGTTTGATTGTTTTTCAATTTGCTATTGCTACCATTTTGCTCGTATTTGTAATGCTCGTCTATCAACAAATCGACTACATACAATCTAAAAATTTGGGTTATGAAAGAGACAATAGAATCCAATTTAAAATGGGGATTCGAGAAACTGGACGCACCCAAGGTGAGCGTATGTCTACCACAGAAATTGAGAACTTTTTGCAGCTTGTAAAGAACACACCTGGCGTAGAAAATGCGACTAATTTTGCCTATTTCTTATCCGACTTTGGAACGACAACGGGCTTGACTTGGAAGGGAAAAGCAGCAGAAGAAGAGGTCATTTTTGCCAATGTAGCTGGCGGCTATGACTTCATCGAAACGATGGGCATACAGATGAAAACAGGTCGCCCTTACGCTAGGGAATTTAAGACCGATAACGAAAAAATCATCTTCAATGAAACGGCTATCAAAGCAATGGGCATCGAAAATCCAATTGGAAAAGTGGTTAATCTTTGGGGCGAAGACAAAGAAATCGTTGGTGTGATAGAGGATTTTCATTTTGCGACGCTCTACGAGGATATTCAGCCCTTTTTCTTGAATTTGACGACGAGCGATTTTGCGTACAATGTCATTGTCAAATTAGAATCGGGCAATGAAATAGCCACTATTGATCGCCTACAACAAACCTATCAAGACTACTTCATCAGTGGGATGCCTTTTGAATTTCAGTTTTTAGAGGAGACTTATGCGCAATTGTATGAACAAGAAACACGCATCAGTTCCCTCTCTAAATATTTTGTCGGCATTGCTATTTTCATTTCCTGTTTAGGACTATTTGGTTTCGCTTCCTTTAGTTTGAAGCAGCGTACCAAAGAAATCGGTATCCGAAAAGTCCTCGGCGCAAGTGTTACGGGTATCGTCGCTTTGCTGTCCAAAGATTTTATTCAATTGGTTGCCTTTGCTTTTCTGATCGCCACCCCTATCGCTTACTATTTTATGAACCAATGGCTACAAGACTTCGCCTATCGCATTGATATTCAGTGGTGGGTATTTGCGCTGGCAGGTTTGGCGGCGATTGGGATCGCGCTGTTGACGGTGAGTGTGCAAAGTGTGCGGGCGGCGTTGTCGAATCCTGTGGAGAGTTTACGGAGTGAGTAGTGAAGAATTGACCTAAGATGAGTATATTGCGATATGCAAGAACAAGAAAAACTCATGCAAGATTTACTATTCGAGTTGGTAGTCCTATATTTGTAAGGCTGCTTGCGCTCTTGCTCTCTGCGTACTTTGCAAGTTTTGCGTGTAACATAGCCTTACATTTGCAGCACTACCTTCGAGTTCATATCAAAATACGTTTCGCTCACCGAGGCAGAAAAGAATGCCATCATTGAGTTAAACATCTTTCATGCAGTAAAGAAAGGAACTATTTTACTGAAAGAAGGACAACGATCAAGTGATGGTTTTTTTGTATTAAAAGGCTGTATCCGGACTTATTATATGATAGATGGCGAAGAAAAAACCACTGCTTTTTATACAGAAATGGAAGGTTTGACACCTCATTGTGTGAGCAGTCAATCGCCTTCAGAATATTTTGTGAGCTGTGTGGAAGATACGGTAATGACCATCGCTAATCCTGATATGGAAGCGGAGATATTTAGCCAATTTCCTAAATTTGAAACCATGTGCCGCTTGCTATCTGACGAGCTTATCGCTAAACAACAATTGAATTTTGATGCGTTCAAAATCTCTTCTCCTGAACAGCGATACCTCAATTTATTAGAAAAAAGACCTGATCTCATACAGCGTGTTCCACAGTATCAATTGGCGAGTTATTTAGGCATCAAGCCGCAATCATTGAGCAGATTGAAGGCTAGAATTATGGAAAAAAAGAGGTGTTAGGTCATTTCTTCACTTAAGTGAACGATTTTCAGCACCTCACCAACCTAATTTTGCAGTATCATTTTTCCGCAACAAGAAAAGATATGCAAAAGACATTTTCTATTATTGGTTTAATCGTATTACTGACCATCTCCTTCCAACTTAACGCCCAATACACCCAACAGGATAGCACTTATAAAAAATGCTTTGTCGGTAGTACGCTATTCGTATTGTACAACTTAGTGCCTGACGATAATCCGCCTGACTTTGCCCAACTCAACTTCGGGTATCGCTTGACTGGTCGCGATGTCATCTCCTTGGAATTAAAAACATGGAAATATGCTTGGTCTTTGGGCATACCTTACGGATCATCCTTCGAAGCACCCGAAGAGAAATTTCCTGGCTATATTCGTGAATTTGGCATTGCCTTAGCTTATCAACGATTTCTTTGGAAAGGACTTTATGCTGGTGTGCATTCAATGAGTGCTTGGCAAAATTTTGTGAAGGAGGATGGAGATAAAATTGACGATGGCTTTCAAATTTTCAATACGTACCGATTGGGTTATCATGTAAAATTGTGGAATGATAAATTCTTCATACAACCTTCCATTGCTGTAACCCATCGTTTGTTTCATACAGAGATGCCAGCTTCTTTTAAGGTGTTGGATGACCAATGGGGCAA
>JBCDKV010000102.1:0-10744 GCA_038746215.1 Bacteroidota bacterium
ATTGAGCAACAAGTATGCTCAGTGGGTCTCTTCGGACGGAAACACAAGTTCTCGGTTATTTTTCCTGAGAAAAATAACCGAGAACTTGTGTTTCCGTCCGAAGAGACCCACTGAGCATACTTGTTGCTCAATTATCTTGCATTGACTCAGGCTATTTCTGAGTAAAATGTTAACGAAACTGAGACTTCGTACAGTCCTAATTTTTATTTCATAAAAATTAGCAATTTGGGTGCCCTTTTTGGAGACAAAATGAAAAATTGCATTTTTCATTTTGTTTTCAATAAAGAATGTCAAGCGAGTGGAAGTGGATAAACTTGTCAAATAAAGCGTCGATAAGTTGCATTCGCTAGGTGCTTTCCTGAAAATAACGATGTAAAAGATACTCATTATTTTTTCTTACTTTCGCGCCCATTTACAAACCGATACACGACTCACCGTAAAAAATGAGCGAGATACCCAATATTCCTTATATCGCTTTAGACGGATTTATCCGTTACAATGGTCTAAATAAACTGATCGAATGATAAATACGAACTTATTAAAAGAAATTTGTAAAACCCCGGGTGCACCAGGTTTTGAACAGCGGGTACGCGCTATGGTCATTGAACAAGTAAAATCGCTAGTAGACGAGGTGCATCTCGATGCGATGGGCAACGTGATTGCAATAAAAAAAGGCACATCAAACAAACGCGCGATGGTTGCGGCTCACATGGATGAAATTGGTTTCATCGTGACGCATATTGACAAAAAAGGCTTTATTCGTTTCCATACGCTGGGCGGTTTTGATCCCAAGACTTTGACTTCGCAGCGTGTCATTGTACACGGCAAGAAAGACATCTTAGGTGTGATGGGCGCAAAGCCAATACACATTATGAAGCCCGAAGAGCGCAAGAATGTCGTCCCCATTTCTGACTACTTCATAGACACAGGCATGCCCAAAGCAGAAGTCGAAAAATACATTACAGTTGGTGACTCCATCACTAGAGAGCGCGAATTGGTCGAAATGGGTGATTGTGTCAATAGTAAATCGCTGGACAATAGAGTTTCTGTCTTCATCTTATTGGAAACCCTGCGCGAATTGAAAGACGAAAGCGTTCCCTACGATATTTATGGCGTTTTCACCGTTCAAGAGGAAGTCGGATTGAGAGGTGCTATTTCCGCAGCTCACCACATTAATCCAGATTTTGGCTTTGGTCTAGATGTCACCATTGCTTACGATACGCCTTCTGCTAATCCACAAGAAATGGTGACAAAGTTGGGCGAAGGCACTGCCATTAAAATTATGGATGGCTCGACGATCTGTGACTATCGCATGGTGCGCTATTTGAAAGAAGTAGCTACTAAACACGACATCAATTGGCAAACGGAGGTACTGCCAGCAGGTGGTACAGACACGGCGGGCGTCCAACGCTACGGTAAGAACGGCTCGATTGCAGGTGCGATTTCTATTCCCCTCCGCAATATGCACCAAACGATTGAGATGGTACACAAAGCAGATATTCGTGCAAGCATTGATTTGCTGAAAGCAGGGCTGCAAGAACTCGATCAATACGATTGGAGTTTTGATGGCTACAAAGTAGGTAAACAAGAGGAAGATCGCTTGTATTAGCCTGCTTGCTTACATGCTGAATGGGATATTTCTGTGTTGATTTGTTGACAGTGTTTGTTCTTTTACTAATATTTAGGCTACCATTATAAGGTTAGCATTAGGCTCGGCAATCTTAAGGGCTTACCGATCCAGTGGGTTCAAATTCCAATCTTAGAAGAGTAGCCCTCTTTACCCTAACGACTTGACTCTCTACAACTTATGACACAACATGTTTAAAAAGCGAAAATGGAAATGGATTTGGCTGGCACTCGGCACAGGAGCTATCTTGCTGAGATGGCTGCTCAAAAATAGTCCGCAAGTGGTAGAAACCGTCTATTCCAGAGGGATTTTTACCTTCGTTCGTAAAGTACTAGATATTATTGGTTTCTTGCCCATCCCCCTACTCTATCTCCTACTGCTTTTCCTTTTATTTTTGCTGGGCAAAGGCGTGTATCAACTCATCAAAGGCAACGAACGTTGGGGGAGAAAGCTGGGCGATGCGTTGCTGTCTTTGGGCGCGACCATTGGGATGATGAGCTTTTTTTTCTTGTTCCTTTGGGGCTACAACTACGCACGTGTTCCGATAGAAGAACAAGTAAAATTAGACGTGACACCACTTTCCAAAGAAGCCTTGTGCGAGAACCTGAAAGCAGAAGCGGCAGTCATTAGTGAACTACGGGCTACGATTGGCACAGACTCCATCGACATTCAATCGGCGCAATTACCAGAAGACTTAGAAACAGAAATCAAGCGCAACCTCAAAGCGGTGCTAAAAGACTTGGGCTATCCCCATAAATTCAATCCTAAAGTACAGCAACTCCGTCCAAAAGGCGTTTTGTTGCGCTTCCAGACTTTGGGCGTTTACTTTCCTTGGACGGGCGAATGCAATCTTGATGCGGGTTTACATCCTTTGGAAGTACCACACGTCATGGCGCACGAGTTGGCGCACGGCTATGGTTTTGGAGACGAAGGGACTTGCAATTTCCTAGCCTATCTAGCTTGCACCCGTTCGGACAATCTCATCATCAAATACGCTGGGCATTTTGAATATTATAGCACTTTGGCGGTCAACTATCGTCGCTACGACCGAGATGCCTACCTCAAGCAGTTGAGGAAGTTACCCGCCGCCGTCAAAGCGGATTGGAATGCCATCATTGTGACCCACGATAAATACCCAGATATCCTTCCCAAGCTAAGGCGTGCTACTTACGATACTTATCTAAAAGTACAAGGCATAGAGGAGGGCATCAAAAACTATAATCGCGTTTTGATGCTGGTGGATGCTTGGAAGCGACGTTAATGGTTGATACGAGCAAGTAGACACCCTATCTTTAATCATCAACTGCGGGTTGAATGATTTCACGAATAGTTGCCCATCCCGTTGGACTATCTTTGTACCGAATATACGTAACCATAGTTCTGCCACTGAAAGTAAATGGCGCACCTTCATTTTTAGGCGTTCCGCGAATTGAGAATTTTGATTGTTCAATGGCAATATTTTCCTGAACAAGAATGCTCTCTACATCGTTTTCTATGAATTCTAATGAATAATTTTTCAGCGTTCTTCCAGCCCTTGCATAACTTCCGCTCTTCCACGCTTCAAATCTTTATAGCCAAGGGCTTTTACTACTTCTGGATGGTGAAGTGCCTTTATTTTGTCTATATCGCCTGCTGAAAAAGCATCTCTGATGATTTGTCCATTATCTAGGATTTCTTGTCTTGTTGCATTGTCGTCAACTTTTTCTTGACAAGCAACCAAAATGCTGCATAACAAAATAAGCAGATAAGGCAATGTAATTTTCATTTTGTTTGTTCTTTTCTATAGTTGTGCGAAGTCTCTTTTCCCTTGATATTTCAATCAGATATAGTTCAGGCAAATGTCTGAAAATCGCACAACAAGTATGCCCAGCAAATCCCTTCGGTCGGAAAAAAAATATCAAGTATTACTCTAATTTTGTTCCGTTTTCAAAGGGTAATATTAAATGTGTACGCAAGTTTTTCTCTTTTTGTGTTTCTTACAAGTACTAAATCTACTTTACCATTTACTCACGCTACAAGCCGCTTTTTCACATTGTAAAGCCAAAATTCAAATAAATTACGTATTTTTGATATATAGAAACCGATTCAGTAATAAATTAAAATTTATGAGAAGCCATTTAATGCTTTTTTTAATCCTTAGTTTACTTTTATTTATCGCGAACACGCTTCCCCAATACCAACCAAATTCAGCACTTGCGCTACAAGCAGAGCAAGATTGGGTGGATTCCGTGTACAATGAGATGACTTTCGATGAGCAACTCGGACAGCTATTCACCATTCGAGCGCATTCCGATAAAGGGGCAGAACACATTGCAGAAGTAGAACGACAAATCTTACGCTATCATGTTGGTGGTCTATGTTTTTTTCAGGGAACGCCCCTAAAGCAAGTCCAACTTACCAATCGCTACCAACGCCTCACCAAACGCGTACCTTTAATGATTTCAATGGATGCAGAATGGGGATTAGGTATGCGCATGAAAAAAAGTGCCATTAGTTTTCCAAGACAACTGACGCTGGGTGCAATCCAAGATAATCGTTTGATTTATGATATGGGTAAAGAGGTCGCTTATCAATTGCGTAGAACGGGCGTTCACGTCAACTTTGCACCCGTAGCGGACGTCAACAACAATCCCAACAATCCAGTGATCAACACGCGCTCGTTCGGCGAAGATCGCTACAATGTGGCGACTAAGAGTTACCAATACATGAAGGGCATGCAGGACAATGGCGTGATGGCTTCTGCCAAACATTTTCCTGGACATGGCGATACGGATACAGATTCTCATTTGGATTTACCGATCATCAATCACGATAAGGCTCGTTTGGATAGCATAGAATTGTATCCTTTCCGCATTTTAGCAGAGCAAAATATTGGGAGTATGATGGTGGCGCATCTGAATATTCCTGCCCTCGACAAGCGTGCGAATAGACCAACGACACTGTCGAGAAGCACCATCACGACGCTTTTGCGCAACGAAATCGGATTTGACGGAATCATCTTCACGGATGCACTGGAAATGAAGGGCGTAACCAAGCACTTTGAGCCAGGAGAAGTGGAAGCCGAAGCCGTTCTAGCTGGCAATGATGTGTTGTTGTTGCCCGAAGATATCGGCGCAGCCTTTGAAACCATTAAAGCATACATGGACGAAGGCAAGATTGCAAAGGAGCAAGTAGAAGCAAGCGTAAAGCGCATATTGCAAGCAAAATATCGCCTTGGTTTGACGGAGGTGCAAGAAATTCCTGAGGAAAATCTGGAAGAAGATTTGAATAACAATCGCGCACTAGCTATTAAGCAAAGTCTGTATGAAAATGCCATCACGCTGGCTAGAAATAAGGACGAATTACTACCATTGAGAAACTTAGACTCCTTGAAAATTGCTTCACTGGCTTTAGGTATTCAAACCCAAACACCTTTCCAAGATCGTTTGGCGGATTATATGAATATTCCACTTTTGCAAACCGATAAAAATGTGACGGATGCCGAGGTACGGACGTTCATGCGCGATTTGGAAGAAACGGATGTGGTCATCGTCAGTCTTCACAATCTCAGCAGCTACAGCCGCAAAGATTTCGGTATCACTACTTCCGAGCGCAATTTTATTAAGCAATTAGCAGCTAGAAAAAAAGTCGTACTCGTCAACTTTGGCAGCCCTTATGCTTTGAAGTACTTCGATGATTTACAATGGATTATCAATGCCAATGACGAGGATCCACTCGCACAAGATGCTGCTGCCCAAGCCGTTTTTGGTGCAATTGCAATGACTGGACGCTTGCCCGTGACGGCTTCTCCTGCTTTCCCTTACAATACGGGGCTGACGACTAATCCGCTCTTTAGATTGGCGTATGCGCATCCTGAAAGCGTTGGCTTGAATTCGGATACGCTCCAGCAAATTGATGCTTTGATGGCAGAGGCGATTGAGATGAAAGCGATACCAGGTGGCGTTGTTTTGGTAGCTAAAAATGGCAAAATTGTATTTGAAAAAGCCTATGGTCATCACACTTACGGTGGGACACAGGCGGTACAGACCAGCGATATTTATGACCTAGCGTCCATCACGAAAATTGCTGCTTCGACCATCTCGGTGATGAAATTGCAAGAAGAAGGGAAAATTAGCATCTATCAGCCACTCGGCAACCATTTGCCCGAAGCCATCAATACCAATAAAGCAGATTTGACGCTCTACGATATGATGGCACACAAAGCAGGACTGAAACCTTGGATTCCGTTTTACGAGCAAACCACCGATCTTGTCGCACGAGGCAGTGGCGTAACAGAATACTACAGTCGTCGTCCCGACAGCAAATTCGCCGCGAAAGTGACCGATCAATTGTATCTGCGAAAAGATTTTCAAGACAGCATCTGGCAGCAAATCTATGATTCACCATTGAATGGTGCGCCAGAAGACATCTACAGCGATTTGGGTTACTATATGATCAATAAAATGATTCAAAATCAGACGGGTAAAACCATCGACCAATACGCTGCGGATACCTTCTACGAACCACTAGGACTCACAACGATGACCTACAATCCACTAGAAAAATACGACAAGAAACGTATCGTTCCAACGGAGGAAGATCGCTATTGGAGGAATCAAAAAATCCACGGCAATGTGCACGATATGGGTGCTGCCATGCTAGATGGCGTGAGTGGACATGCGGGTTTATTTGCTAATGCTAAGGACTTGGCGGTCATCATGCAAATGCTCATCAATATGGGTTATTACGGTGGCAAGCAATACCTAAATCCGGCAACTATCCACACCTTTACCACCCGACACAAAGATGGTACACGTCGTGGCATTGGTTTCGATATGCTAGAGCTAGATCCAGAAAAAAGTCCTAACCTGTCCATAAAAGCTTCCGAGAGTGCCTACGGACATTTGGGTTTCACAGGGACAGCAACATGGGCAGATCCTGAAGAAAATCTAGTTTTTGTCTTTCTATCCAATCGGACGTATCCAAGTATGCGCAACAACAAACTGGGACGCTACGATTTTCGTCCACGCATCCAAACGGTAGTGTATAATGCGATTGAGCCAATGGAAGAGGAAGTAGAGCAGGATTTGAATTAGGAATAAACCATGAACGAAACCGTCAGCAACGACCTATTTCTTTTCTTACTGCTAGCCTTACTTTTTGGATTAAGCATTGGATTTCTACTAGCACGTTTCTACTTTTTTGGAAAACTACTCAGTCCAGAGAAAGTCGAAAAGGGCTACATTCTTAAAGCGGTACACGAACAATTACAACGGCAGAGCAGCGAATTGAAGGAAGACTTGACTTTTGCGGAACAAGAGATTCGGAAAATGAGTGCGGCGCAATCGGCAGCGGAAACCCAAATTCGTTTTTTAGAGGAAAAAATAGCCAATCAGCAAGCAGAAGTCCAACAACTACAAGCACAAGCACGCCTAGAGTTTGAAAATGTAGCCAATCGTTTGCTGGAGGAAAAAAGTGAGAAATTCAGTTTGCAAAACAAATTGCAGTTGGATGGCTTGTTACAGCCACTACGCGAGAAAATCAAGGAATTTGGGGAGGGCGTGGAGCAACGATTCGTGGAGGAAACCAAGCAGCGTTCGATGCTGAAGCAAGAAATGGAGCATCTACGGAATATGAATGCACAACTGAGCCAAGATGCCAATAACCTAGTCAATGCTTTGAGAGGCGACAATAAAACACAAGGCGACTGGGGAGAGTATCAATTGGAATTGCTGCTGGAAAAATCGGGACTGCAAAAAGGGATTCACTACCACACGCAAGCCAGTTTTAAGGATAAAGAAGGCAGACAAAAACGCCCAGATTTTATCATCGAACTGCCCGAAGGTAAGCATTTAGTGATAGATGCTAAGGTCTCGCTCGCTGCTTACGAGCGCTATTTCAATTGCGAAGACGAAGACCAACGCCAAATTTACCTCAATCAACACTTGGATAGTCTAAAACGACACATCAAAGACCTCCAAAGCAAAAACTACCAACAACTCTACCAAATCAATTCTCCCGATTACCTACTGCTTTTTATCCCTATCGAGCCTGCCTTTTCCATTGCTTCCCAACACGCCCCTCGCCTATTTCTAGATGCTCTTGATCAAAATATTGTGATCGTTACTTCTTCTACATTACTCGCCACGATGCGCACCGTTGCTTACATTTGGAAGCAGGAACGGCAGAAGAAAAATGTGCTAGAAATTGCAAAACAGAGTGGGCTGCTCTACGACAAATTCGTAGGCTTCGTAGAAAATTTGGAACAGATCGGACAGCGGCTAGAAGATGCCAATATCGCCTACCAAAGTGCCATGAATAAATTAAAAGACTCGCCTAAGTATGGTGATACTTTGGTGGGCAGGTCAGAAAAAATTCGGAAACTTGGGGCTAAAGCTTCGAAGTCGTTGCCACCGCATTTTTTGGACGAGGAGTAAGTCTATACACAGGATTTTTGACAAGTCTATCCGTTTGCTTGAGATTATCCTTTCTGAATTGCTAATTTTTATTTGGGCTTGTACGAAGTTTTGAGCAATACTCGAAACAAGTCGTAGGAAAGTTCCTGCGATCGCGCAACAAGTATGCTTAAAAGATTTTTATGGACGGAAACACAAGTTCTCAGTTACTTTTCTCAGGAGAAATAACTGAGAGCTTGTGTTTCCGTCCGAAGAAACTTACTGAGCATACTTGTTGCTCAATTTCCTCACATTGCCCCTGGTTGTTTTCAAGTAAAATGTTAATAATAACGAGACTTCATAGAACCCTAACTTTTATGAAATAAAAATTAGCAATTTGAAACTATGAACTTGCATTTGACACTTGCACTTGCACTTTCTCGAATAGTCCTTATCTATGCCCATTAGATCACACCGCAATCAAACAGGCGGCTGTGAAGGTCCTTTCGATTTTCTTCTAATAATTTCCACTACTTCGGTATTAAGATGGCTCAGCGGAATAATAATTTCTCGACCATCTTTCTCGGAGATAATTGTGACGGTGGTATTATCCATATCGCCCACAACGCCTTCTTTACCGCCGATGACGATGGTATCGCCGATATTCACCTTGTTTTTGCTGTAAAAATGAGCGATATAGTTGGACATCATCGACCTAGAGGCAAAACCATATCCGATGGCAAAAGCCAAGACAACGCCTCCCAGTATAATGGAAAGATTAGAATTGATGAAGTTAGTATTGATTTTGGCTTGTTCTAGTGCTAAAATCAGGATATTGATCAGCACAAAATAGAACAGAAAACTCGCCAAAAATTTACCCGCAGGAATATTGAGCGATGTCAAGGCAGTCTGCGCTACGTTCTTCACAAAATCGGCTAGGAACAATCCAATAATGAGTAGTACCGAAGCCGTGATTAAGGACGGAATGTAATTAATGGCATCTTTCACCAAATTAGAAACCGCATCCATACCTAGTACATCCGTTGCTGCCACCAGTACAATCAGCATCAGGAAATAGTACAACACCTTGGAAACCAGAGTACTTGGTACGACTCTAATGTTATTACTGCTCAAAAAATCAATGTCATTCAAGTAGCGATCTGCTAGCTTATCAACGCCCGCTTTTTGTAGGACTTTTCGTATGAATCGAGTCACGACTCGAACGATAATAAAGCCTACCAGTAGAATCAATATTGCTCCTACGAGATTGTCGCCGACCGCTACGAACTGCTTGAGTATGTCTTCTAGTAAATTGTATTCCATTTGTTCTATAGTGTTAGATATGTGAGTGTTGTAAAGAAACCATTGGTTTTTGAGTCAAAAGTAATATTGTTAAACTAACTGCTTGAGTCTTCATCCTGACGCTTTTTTGCTTCTTCTTCACTACCTTTACTCATCTCTACAATTACATTGAATAATTGGGGAAGATACATTTCAAATAAATTACCAATGAAACGGTATAGATTCAGCGTATTCATCACATTATTCTTGATGCGCATTTGATTGAACTCGTTGTCCGTCCTATCATTATTGTATTCGCGAAATGACATATATTTGATTGCTTTTGCAGTAAACTCACGCTGGGTGGATGCGTAATCGAACGTGGTTTATGCTTGTTCGTGTAATAAAAGTGCTTGCTCCAAAAAATACAAGCAATACGACTCTGATAGCGCAAAAACCCAAATCTGTTAATGCTTTTACGCTATCAAAAATATGTTTGACATTTGATTGAAATAGGCTTTGCCTGAGCGCTGAGTAACAACTACTAAAATCCGTACTAAGCTGCCCTGAGCATTCAATAGGTAGGTGAAATTAGAATGGTAAAAATCTTAATAATCATATAGCTCTCCTTTAAACATCTCTGAACGAGTCTTCTGTGCTTTTTCCTTAGCTCTTTTTATTCTCATCTTGACAGCACTTTCGGTCTTGTTTAGAATACCTGCTATCTCTTTGATCGACAACTCATCTTGATATTTCATCAAAAGTATAGCCTTGTCATCCAAAGGAATGTGTTCCAGCACAACCTTTAGTTGCTTATAATTCATTGAAAGTATATCCTCATCTAGGATGTCGTCGTCTGGAAGATCAGGTGCTCGTTCAATGTCATCTACAAACAGATTCAGTTGTTTTTTTCGCCTTCGAATGTAGTCTATGCAATAGTTATAAGTAATAGAATACACCCAAGTAGAAAACTTAGCACGTTCTGCAAACTTCGATAGATTCAGAAATATCTTCGTGAATATTTCTTGTGTTGCATCATGCGCCAATGCCTCATCTTTCAGCAAGGAAATACATTTGCTGTACACTTTCTTTGCGTAGCGTTCATAAAGTAAACCGAAACAAACGGCTGACTGAGAATTAAGATATTGCTTGATAATGTCAATATCTGACATGCGGTTGTTACAATGCTTATTCAAGGCCTTGTAAATTGTTTGAGACTCATCGCTTGTTATTTAAAAACCATTTCTTTGCGTAATGTAATAGAATTTTAGATCATTCCATACCTAAGCAAAACTCGCAAAATGAGCCTTGTTTGATCATGTAATGCTATTAAGAGCATGTTTGGAGCACTATTTTCCTATAAACCAACATTTTATGAACCTGACTACATGAAAAATAAACCCCGTATCAAGATATGCAGTTAATTTTTCACCTTGTCAGAACCACAAACTGCTGATTTCTA
>JBCDKV010000103.1:0-10654 GCA_038746215.1 Bacteroidota bacterium
CCAATTAGAAACTTAAGCAAAGATTTTGGTGTCACGCTCTACGTCTTCATGTTGGCAGCCTACAAAATCATGCTGCAAAAATATACCGATACCTACGATGTCATTGTTGGCTCGCCTATTTCCAATCGAGATCAGAGTAGCCTAGAACAGCAAATTGGCTTTTTCAACGAGACCATTGCGTTGCGCACTAAATTGAAAGCAGATAGTAGTTTCAAAGCAATAGTCGCACAACTCAATCAAACCACCGTCGAAGCTTTCCAGCATAAAAATACGCCCTTCGAGCAGATCGTAAAGGCAGTCAATCCAGATCGGGCGCAAGTCGTGAATCCCATTTTCCAAGTGATGTTTATTTTGCATCACGTTCCCAAAACACCCGAATTTGAAGGCGATTTGCAGTTGGTACACGAGCCTTTCGATTTTGGCGTTTGCAAATTCGATTTGACGCTTTATGTATCCGACGAAGGCGAACAACTGCGCACCTTATTTGAGTACGCCCACGATGTTTTTGCGGTGGATACCATTGCACGAATGCAAGGATATTACCAACACATTTTGGCGCAAATTGTACAAAATCCCGAAATTAAATTAGCTGACATTGAGCTGATTACGCCAAAAGAAAAGCAACAAATCGCATACGACTGGAATGATACAGCACTTCCACTAGCGGACGTTCCGCACCTGCCAGCTTTGCTAGAAAGAATGGCAGTTCAATATCCCGATAGGAAAGCCGTTAGCGATTCGAAGCATAGTATCACTTATCGAGTACTCAACGAACGAGCCAATACCATTGCGCATCGACTGTTGGAAAATGGTTTGGAAGCTAATCAAATAGTTGGTTTGCTGGCAGAACGATCCGTAGAAATGCTCGTCGGTATTTGGGGTATTTTGAAAGCGGGTGGTGCTTACTTACCCATCGACCCAGACTATCCAAAAGCACGCACCAAATTTTTATTAGAAGATGCCAATTTATCCATCATTTTGGCCCAAGCAGCTTTGAAAGATAGTCTACCCGATGACATTCAACAACTCATTGTGCTGGATGAAGCTGACAACAAAGTAGGCAGTGCTAAGCAAGCAGCCGTAAATATTCAAAAAGACCAATTGGCCTACATGATCTACACCTCTGGCAGCACGGGAAAACCCAAAGGTGTAGCCATCAGCCACGCTAATCTTATCCATTCCACGCTAGCCCGACAACATTATTATCCACAATCACCGACTGCTTTTTTGCTGCTGTCTTCTTTTGCTTTTGATAGTTCGGTGGCAGGTATTTTTTGGACGTTGTGTACGGGTGGATATTTGGTATTGCCGCCCAAACGCATTGAGCAAGATGTGGAAGCACTGGGCGATCTGATCGCCAAACATCAGGTGACGCATACGCTGCTACTGCCTAGTCTTTACAGTGCCGTACTAAATTATATCGCTACTAAACAATTGGCTTCTTTGCAAACCGTGGTGGTGGCGGGAGAAGCTTGTACCATGGCGTTGAGCCATCTGCATTATCAGCAACTTCCCAATGCCAAACTGTACAACGAATACGGCCCGACCGAAGCCAGCGTTTGGTGTACGGTTCACGAGTTGCAGCCCGAAGTGACAGACCGTAGCGTTCCAATTGGGCGACCTATCCCAAACGCCAAAGCTTACATCCTCAATCCGCAGATGCAGGCGATGCCCGTCGGAGTGGTGGGTGAACTTTATATCGGTGGTCTAGGGATTGCGCAGGGCTATTGGCAGAGGGCGGCTTTGACCGCTGAACGCTTTCTACCGAATCCTTTTGGCACATCCACTGCCGAAAAAATCTATAAGACGGGCGATTTGGCGCGCTATCGCTCGGATGGTACGATTGACTTTTTGGGTCGAAAAGATCGGCAAGTAAAGGTTCGAGGCTATCGTATCGAACTGGAAGAGATACGTCATGCAATTGAGCAGAAAAGTGAAGTAGAGGCGGCAGTGGTCATCATTCATCAGCCCGAAACGGGAGAAAATACTCAAAAAAATGCGAGTTTAGTTGCCTTTGTACAAGCTGCTAATGATTTGAATGTGAGTGATTTACGCGACCATCTAAAAGATCATTTGCCGAATTATATGATCCCTGCTAATTTCCAGTTGGTCGATGTTTTCCCTAAACTGCCGAATGGAAAAATCGATGTCAATGCACTCACGGAAGCCTATCAAGCTACTGATAATCAAACAGATCAGTACGAAAAGCCGACTAGCGAATTAGAGCAAGCACTGGTCGATATTTGGGAAAGTGTACTCAAACAGCAGCCTATCGGTGTGAATGATAATTTCTTTGAAATTGGTGGCGATTC
Source organism: Bacteroidota bacterium (assembly GCA_038746215.1). Lineage (GTDB taxonomy): Bacteria > Bacteroidota > Bacteroidia > Chitinophagales > Saprospiraceae > JAAUTG01. The sequence goes on from JBCDKV010000103.1 coordinate 2,313, forward strand.
GATTCTCAGTATTCAAATTATAGCTAGAGCACGGAAAGCTGGTATCGTTTTGGCTTCTAATGCCATTTTTGAACATCAAAGTATCGCAGAACTCAGTTTATTCGCCCAATTCAAAACCGCTGAAAAAACCAATAATGAATTACTGAGGGGCGAAAGTCCACTGCTTCCCATTCAGCAGTGGTTTTTTGAAACGCACCAGAATGCGCCTGCCCATTGGAATCAGGCTTTTCGATTCGATTTGCCACAACAACTAGTAGTAGAAAAAGTGGAGGCGACCGCTCGTTTGCTCATTCAGCAGCACGATGCTTTGCGCTTGCGTTTTGTGCAGGAGAATCATCAGTGGACTTCCTATTTCAACGAATTAGAAAAAGCAGCGGTCTTTCAGCTTTATGACGGTACTAGTTTGGACATTTTTGGACGAGAAAAACAGCTTGCCCACGAATTGCGAGCATTGCAACAAGAATTCGATTTGAGTCAAGGTAATTTGTTCAAAGTCTGCTATTTCAAAAATGGAGCAAGCCAAAGAGATCAGCTCGTTTTCTTGGCGCATCATTTGGTGGTCGATGCTATTTCTTGGCAAGTTATCGTCGAAGATTTCAGCAATATATACGAGCAGTTAGATAAAGAGCAAACAGTTCAACTAGGAAGCAAAACGGAGTCTTACCAAGCTTGGGGTAATACGCTAAAAACTTGGGCAGCCAACGGAAAATTTCAAGCAGAACTCGATTATTGGCAACAGCAAAAAAGCCTTGCGCTACCTACTGATATGGAGGCAACTACCCCTATCACAGAGGCTACGACCCGAACCTTGACGCTGGAATTAGACGAAGCGCATACCACACAATTATTGAGCGACATCCACGAAGCTTACAATACCAAAGTGGAAGAGATTTTAATTGCGGCACTGGTATTGAGTTTGCAACAAAAATATCAATTGTCATCGGTCACTTTCGGCTTGGAGCGGCACGGCAGGGAAGCTTTGGACGAGACGTTCGACTTTTCGGAAAGTGTAGGTTGGTTCACTACGCAGTTTCCGTTGACCATCACAACTTCGCTGGCAATGGATTTGGGCGATCTCATCAAAACGGTGAAAGAGCAAATTCGAGCCGTTCCAAATAAAGGACTGGGCTACGGTGTATTGCGTTATTTGAGTAAGTCCACAGAGTTGAATCAAGCCTTGCCGCTGAATTTCAATTATCTAGGGCAAGTGGCAGCAGTGGAAGACCAGCTACTTGGCAAAGCACAATTTTTGACGCAACAGGTACGCGCAGTGGAAAGTGAACGCCCTAGCGTTTGGGAAATCAATGCCAGCATACAAACAGGAAAGCTGCACCTTCATTGGACATATAGCAAGCAATTGCACCGCGAGGCAAGTATTCATGGACTTTTGGCGATCTTGGAGGAACAACTCAAGGCCATCATCGCGCACTGCTTACAAGCCGAAGAGACAGCGTATACGCCTTCCGATTTTCCAGAAGTCAATCTCAATCAGGATGAGTTGGATCATTTGTTGGGGGAATTGCTATGAGTTGGCAATCGGCCTGTTTTTGTTGATTCGTTTAAATGATTTATTTGTTGAGCAGGCTACCATTCTGAGGCTGTAAACGACTACTGATGGGTAAACTTCAAGGATTGCCGAGCAGTTCGTGACAGTAGGCTCGGCAATCCTTAGAGCTTACCGATCCAGTGAGTTTAAATCCCAATCTTAGAGCTTGTTTGGAGCAGGATCGAACTGTAAATCAATAGTTTGCGGTTCTGACGAAGAAAATAATAGCGACTTTATCTAGATAAACGAGCAATTATTTTCAAAGTCAAGTTCGTGAAATATTGGTTTTCAGGAAGATAATGCTCCAAACATGCTCTTAGTACCAAAAAAGTTTACTGAAAAGCATTCAGTCCAGTCACATCCATTCCCGTAATCAGCAAATGAATATCGTGTGTTCCTTCGTAAGTCAGCACCGTCTCTAGATTCATCATATGGCGCATGACGGGATACTCATTCGTGATACCCATACCACCGTGTATCTGTCTGGCTTCTCTAGCTACATCTAGCGCCATCGCTACATTATTACGCTTTGCCATTGAAATCTGAGCGGGCGTAGCTTTGCCTTTATTCGCTAAAGTCCCTAATCGCCAAGTCAATAACTGTGCTTTGGTGATTTCGGTGATCATTTCTGCTAGCTTCTTTTGCGTCAGTTGAAATTGCCCGATGGGTCTTCCAAACTGGATGCGTTCTTTAGAATAACGCAAGGCGGAATCGTAGCAATCCATTGCTGCTCCGATAGCACCCCAAGCAATGCCGTAACGTGCTTTGGATAAACAAGAAAGCGGCCCACGCAAACTCGCAATTTCAGGAAAGACATTGGCTTTTGGTACTCGGACATCCTCAAAAACGAGTTCACCCGTAATGGAGGCTCGTAACGACCATTTACCTTTGATTTCGGGGGCGGTAAACCCTTTCATCCCTCGCTCTACGATTACTCCTCGAATCTTTCCAGCCTCATCTTTTGCCCAAACTACTGCAACATCTGCCAATGGAGAATTGGTGATCCACATTTTCGCACCATTTAAGATGTAAGCATCGCCATCATCTTTTATATTGGTAGTCATACCACTTGGATTAGAGCCATGATCTGGTTCCGTCAGACCAAAGCATCCAATGAATTCTCCTGAACCCAACTTGGGTAAATATTTACGTTTTTGCGCTTCCGAGCCAAATTTATAGATGGGATACATGACCAAAGAACCTTGTACAGAAGCCATGGAACGAATACCTGAGTCACCGCGCTCTAGTTCTTGCATGATGACTCCGTAAGCAATTTCGTCCATGCCACCACCACCATATTCGAGTGGTAAGCTGGGTCCAAAAGCGCCGATTTCTGCTAGTCCTTTGAATAAGTGCGTCGGACATTTAGCACGATTAGAATAATCTTCAATGATTGGACTGACTTCTGCTTTCACCCAATCCCGAACTGCTTGTCTAGCCAATAGGTGATCGTCTGACAACAACTCATCTATATTGTAATAATCGTGTCCTTGAAAGCGATCTTTTTTTGCGTTTTTCTTTAGTGTTGCTACACCATTTTCTGTTTGTATCATACGATCTAGTTTTATTTAGTGGAAGGCGTTTGGGGATTGAGTCCACCTATTTGTATTTTCAATTTCACACAAAATTATTTGTATTTCTCTACAAAACGAATAATTCAGATGTAATCTTTTAGCTAAAAAAGAAACAAGCATTAAAACAAAAACGCTCTACCTTTGCAATTCAAAAGTAGAGCGCTTTCTCTGTTAGGCTAATCTTCGCCTAGCGGATATAACTATTCGAGTCGGTATTAATCAAACGACTGATTCATCTTACCTGCTGCTTCCGCCATCGCCTGGTATTCTTCTGGTGTCAGACCATCCATACAATAGTGAATAGGGTTGACTTTTTTGCCCTTAAAAATCACTTCGTAGTGGCAGTGTGGTGCGGTAGACGTCCCTGTACTACCCACTTTCCCAATCGTTTCTCCTTTGGTTACTTTTTGCCCCAAAACCACATCTACTGTATACATGTGTGCGTATAGCGTCTTGTAGCCATAGCCGTGATCGATGGTGACGTTATTACCATAGCCTGTTCTTCTACGCTCCACTTTCACCACTTTGCCGTTGCCAGTAGCTCGGATAGGAGTTCCCTGAGGCGCAGTGAAATCAATACCAGCGTGCATTTTTCTGACTTTATGAATAGGGTGCAAACGCATACCGAAACCTGAGAGTAGCTTAATGTCTCTTGCCAATTTGTCCGAGCGGACGGGCTTGATGGAAGGGATAGAAGCAAGCATTTCTTCTTTGCGTTGTGCTTCTGATAGTATGGTATCGAGGGAGCGAGACTGAACGGCTAATTGCCACTTCAATTTGTCCGCTTTCTCTAAGGTGTTACGCAGTATTTCTGTACTATTACCTGCTTCCAAGCTGGCAAACTGATCGTGTCCACCGACACCACCTTCCCAAATACCACCGTCAATAGGATCCATTCCAAAAATCATACGGTGTGCAGTAGCATCTCTTTCTTGTATGCTTTGTAAGGAAGAAGACATCAAGTCTATTTCCTCGCTTACTTTTTTGAGTTGACGATCTTGCTGCTCGATCGTTTGTTTGAGTTGCGTTACCTCTGGTGAAGGTAAATACTTATGAGAAATGAGTGTGAATATAAATGCAGTTACTAAGGCTGCACAAATAATTCCTGCGATTCGTAATAGTTTTTGGCTGAGTGGTTCTACAACTTTCTCGTAGCGGAGGGTTTGTGTATTATAGGTAAATTTTTCCCTAGCCATAAGTGTTTTAGTTCCTTAACAAATATCCTATTTTTGCGGCACTTTTTGCCTTAAATATAGGTTGGTTTTGAAGGATTTTTAAGCGATTGTTGCGGTAAAGGTATATTTCCACATCCAATTTTCAAAAAAATGTGGAAAAATAAACTGATTTTTGCCGCCTCAATCAAATAAAATCGACAAAGCCAAAAGTGAACGGTTTTTTCGCTTTTCTATTGAAATATAACGGTCAATTATCATTTTTTTGACAAAAAAAAGACATAACTGCATGAAAAAGATGAGTTCGAGTGAGATCAGACAGCATTTTTTAGATTTTTTTGAAAGCAAACAGCACAAAATCGTGCCTTCTGCCCCGATTGTAAATAAAGACGACCCTAGCCTGATGTTTACGAATGCGGGCATGAATCAGTTCAAAGATTTCTTTTTAGGCAATGCCACACCCGATCATCCTCGCCTTGCAGATACCCAAAAATGTCTTCGTGTCAGCGGAAAGCACAACGACCTAGAAGAAGTGGGAACGGACGGTACGCACCACACCATGTTTGAGATGCTAGGCAACTGGTCAATTGGTGATTATTTCAAAAAAGAAGCCATTGCCTGGGCTTGGGAATTGCTGACCTCGCCCGATTGGTACGGTCTACCTAAAGATAGATTGTATGCTTCTATTTTTGAGGGCTACGAGGCGGAAGGTTTGGGTCGAGATGAGGAAGCCGCTAGTTACTGGGAAGAATGGGTGAGCAAAGATCGCATTTTGGACTTTGGCAAGAAGGATAACTTTTGGGAAATGGGCGACACGGGACCCTGTGGCCCTTGTTCTGAAATTCATATCGACTTGCGTTCAGAAGAAGAACGTGCCAAAGTGGATGGTGCATCACTGGTGAATATGGATCATCCCGAAGTTATCGAAATCTGGAATTTGGTCTTCATCCAGTTTAATCGGAAAGCAGATGGCAGCTTGGAGAAGTTGCCTGCGACCCACGTCGATACGGGCATGGGTTTTGAACGTTTGTGTCTAGTGCTACAAGGTAAAACGGCAAGCTACGATACGGATATTTTCACGAGCCTCATCCAGCATCTAGAGAAAGTGTCGGGTAAGCCCTATACGGCAAGCTATGACAAAAACGCCAAATCTGACATGGCTATTCGAGTAGTTGTCGATCATATTCGGGCGGTCAGTTTTGCAATTGCAGATGGACAGCTACCCGAAAGTGGTGGCGCAGGCTATGTCATCCGACGTATTCTAAGGCGAGCGGTACGCTACTATTACTCTTTTCTAGGGATTAATCGACCAATCTTACACGAGTTAGTCCCTATTTTAGCGGATTATTTTGGAGCTACTTTCCCCGAATTGAGTGCGCAAAAAACACAGATTGCTAAGATTGTGCAAGGAGAAGAAAAGGCATTTTTGAACACGCTGGAAAAAGGTATTCGTCGTTTTGAGGACTTGGAAATCAAGGATGGAGTGGTGGATGGACAAGATGCTTTTGAACTATACGATACTTATGGCTTTCCTATCGACTTGACGCTTTTGATGGCTAGCGAAAAGGGTTATTCCGTAGATAAAGCAGGTTTTGATAAGGCTTTGCAAGCACAAAAAGATCGCGCCCGTGCGGCGGCGGCAAAGCAAGTGGGCGACTGGGTAGTTGTACATAAGGATGAAAGCGTTGAGTTTGTCGGTTACGATCATTTGAGCGTAGCAGACGCAAAGGTTTTGAAATATCGTATTGTCAATACTAAAAAAGGCAATGAGTATCAAGTAGTTCTGAATCAGACGCCATTCTACGGTGAAAGTGGCGGACAACGTGGCGATACGGGTTTGATGTGGTTTGGTGAAGAGAAAATTCCTGTACTCAGCACACAGAAAGAGAACGACCTCATCATCCATATCGTCAAAAAGCTACCTACCAAACCCGAAGCTATCGTGAGAGCGGAGGTCAATGCGAGCAAGCGTCAGCTTATTACTGCGAACCACAGTGGCGTTCATTTGATGCACGCTGCTTTGCACGAAGTATTGGGCGATCACGCCTTGCAGAAAGGTCAAGATGTGGACGACAAACGCTTGCGTTTTGATTTTTCTCACTTCGGCAAGATGAGTGAAGAGGAGGTAGCAAAAGTGGAAGCGATTGTCAATCAAAAAATACGGGCTAACATTCCTTTGGAGGAAAATCGCAATATGCCTATCGACGAGGCAAAAGCTTTGGGTGCGACCATGCTGTTTGGCGAAAAATATGGCGATACAGTACGGATGGTCACTTTTGACGAAAATTTCAGTCGAGAATTGTGTGGTGGTACTCATGTTCCTGCCACGGGCGAGATTGGTGTTTTTAAAATATTATCCGAATCAGGCGTCGCGGCGGGTATTCGGCGTATCGAAGCCGTCACTTCCGACGCAGCCGAAGGTTTTCTAAACAAAGAATTGGAGCAACTAGAAGCAGTGCGTGCGCTATTCAAAAACCCAAAAAATATTGTGAAGAGCGTTTCGGCTTTGCAAGATGAAAACAAAAAGCTGCACAAACAAATAGAACAGTTATTAGCAGCCCAAGCCGCAGCTTTGCAAGACCAGTTGAAAGGGCAATTTGAATCTATTGCTGGCATCAATTTGCTAGCCACTAAAGTCAATTTACAAGATGCTAAAGCACTGAAGACCTTAGCTTATAATTTGGAGAAAGCAGTGGGTAATGCCGTCATTATCTTCGGGGCAGTCATCAAAAATAAGCCACAATTGATGGTAACGATAAGCGAAAATTTGACGCAAGCGAAGGATTTACACGCGGGCAAAATGGTGCGCGAACTCGCCAAACACATCAAAGGCGGTGGTGGTGGACAAGCTTTCTTCGCAACGGCTGGTGGTAAAGATGAAAATGGATTGGATAATGCTTTGGCAGCGGCTAGGGAAATGATCGTTTAGTTAGCTTGTTGAAATTTGAGGAAGATTCTCCTGGAATAGAAATCACGTTGTGTTTGATGATTTTTATGAAATAAAAATTAGGGGTGTACGAAGTCTCAGTTTTGTTAGTATTTTACTGTAAAACAGCCTGAGCAAGTGCAAGAAAATTGAGCAAAAAGTATGCTCAGTAAGTTTCTTCGGACGAAAACACAAAATTTTCCTGTTTTTTCCAGAAAAAATAGGAAAATTCTGTGTTTCCGTCCATAAAAAACCTTTAGGCATACTTGTTGCGCGATCTTAGGAGCTTCACTAAAACTTGTTTTGAGTGTTGCCTAAAACTTCGTACATGCCTAGATAAAAATCAGCAATTTGAGACTAAAGTGTCAACTCTAAAGTAGCTGCTCGGCAATCCTAGAGGCTTACCCATCAAATTTTGGGAGCGTAGTCAGTACGCCTATTCTACCTGCCAACTCGTCCCTTCTTTGCCATCCTTTAATTGTACTTTAAGGGCTTTCAAACGATCTCGGATGGTATCGGAAGTCGCCCAGTCTTTGTTGTTTCTGGCATTGGCGCGCAATTCAATAACTAAATCCATGACACCATCCACCAAATCGTTATTGCCACTATTGTTGTCTGCGAGTTCGTCCTGTAATCCAAAAACGGTATAGATGAAATCGTGAAAAGTACTTTTAAGGGCTTCAAAAGTTGATTTGGAGATACTATTGATAGGTGTTTGTTGGTGTTTGAATTTGAAGATAAAGCTGCTTAAGCCCATCAAACGACCGATTGCTTTAGCAGTATTAAAATCGTCGTTCATACTATCGTGGACTTTCTGAATCAAGCCTAAGATCGCTCGTTCATTGGCTTCTACGATCTCAGTCTCCCCTTCGTATTTGAGTTGTTGAAGGGCAGCATTGGCCTCCATCAGCTTGCGATAGCCTTTTTCCGCTGCTTGTAAACCCGTGTCCGTAATATCTAAGGTAGAACGATAATGTGCTTGTAGCATAAAATAGCGGATCGCCATTGGGCTGTAGCCCTTGCTGATGTGTTTGCTTTCGCCCGTGAACAATTGCTGTGGCGTGATCGTGTTGCCATCACTTTTGGACATTTTGCGTCCGTTCATGAGCAACATATTGGTGTGC
>JBCDKV010000104.1:0-10620 GCA_038746215.1 Bacteroidota bacterium
AATATAAATCTCCTCCAAACATGCTCTTAGCGATAAGTGTATCTTTTTTTTCTTACTGCGTTATGATCCTAAACAAGTAAAATTGAAATTGTATTGGTTTTTGGATTTGAACGGACAAAGGTAGGTGTTTTAGGGAATTTGCAGAAGATAAGCTACCCAAATTTTACGAAGCTATTTTTTCTTTACTGCCTAGCTTGATGTTAAGACATCAAATGCTAAAACGCAGGCATAGCAGGACTACCTGAGTTAGCTTATGCCAGTGGCATAAACAGCGTGTTCAACGCAGAATGAAGGATAAATTCTGCGAAAAATTTACCGCTAAGCGGATGGGGTGCAGCGAGCAAAATGGATAGGTTATATTTTACAAGTTCCCTTACGCACAAATAGTAGTCTGTAATGATGCTAAAATCAAAGGCAGCAAAGTGACTCATCATATACAAATTAGTCGTATTCTTGTGAAAAATAGGAGTGTTATGGCGGAAAGTATCTCACAGGATACGATCAATCAAGAATGGAACGAGATCAAAGCAGCGCAAAGTAATCCAGCACACTTTCGCCTGCTCTATAATCGGTACTATGAGTCCATTTTTCGCTTCATCATGCGAAGAACAGCGGATGAGATGCTATCGGCAGATTTGTGTTCGCAAGTCTTTTTGAAAGCTATGGAAAACTTACACCGCTACCAGTTCAAAGGTGTACCCTTTTCTGCTTGGCTGTTCCGTATTGCTAGCAATGAGGTGGCACAGCATTTTAGAAACGTCCAAAAATCGAGGGTGGTTTCTGTAGAAGAACACACTTTGAAAGAGGTGGAAGAAGAACTCGAAGAATCGACTTGGGAGTTAGACCGCCAAAGCCTGCTGCATACACTAGAAACCCTGAAAGAAGACGATATGCAATTGATTGAACTGCGCTTTTTTGAACAGCGTCCCTTCAAAGAAATTGCTGCGATACTGAACATTACCGAGAATAACGCCAAGGTAAAAACCTACAGAATCTTACAACGAATGAAGAAAAAGCTAAAGCAATCTATCAGTAGATAATTTGGATGCATTCTAGAATGCGGAAAAGTTAACTGCAAAAAACTACAAGAAACAGGCATATGCAAATGCTATTCAAGACGATTACATGAAAAAAAGATACGACATAAAATTCAATTCTCCAGAGCTTTCTTCGGAGCGTATCAATAGTCATAAAGACTTTGATGCGCTTCTAGCAAGCTTTGAACAAACCAAACCTCCTCAAAAAGACAGGACGATCATTCGCCGTATTATTTGGATGAGTGGTGCGATTGCTGCTGCCTTGATCGGTGTTGTTTTTTGGTTCAATCAGAGTACAGTAGACACCGTAGAGGACTATCAAAAAGCAGCGACTGCTTACTTCGAAGAGCAGGCTTTTATCAATCCTCCTTTTGAAAATATTCGCCCTACTTTTGCCTCCTATCAGGTCAATTCCGAAGCGGGTGGTACTTATGCGTATGGCGAAAATTCAAAGATTATCATTCCAGCGACGGCATTTCAAGATGATCGTGGACAAGCATTAGAAGGGGAAGTAGATTTATTCTATCGCGAAATGCACGATCCTGTCGATTTCTTCTTGTCGGGCATTCCGTTGACGTATGATTCCGCAGGGGTTAGTTACACTTTAGAGTCGGCGGGTATGATCGAAATCTATGCGGAGCAGGATGGAAAACGAGTGCGCATGATGCCAGGCAAAACTATTGATATTGAACTGGCTTCGGAAATTGATATGCCTTTCTTAAATGTTCCGCCCAAATACAATATCTACAAACTGGATACCGAAGCTAGAAACTGGGTATATCAGGAAGTAGACCGCATCAGTGTTTTGACTGGTGAGGGTTCTACTAGCGACGATCCCATCGTGCTAGCTTATCAGAATCAGGTAGAAAAAATTAATGCAATAGCAGAGCAAGCATTGGCAGCATTAGAAGAACGCATCCCGATGCCTGTCAAGCCACAGCAACCCAGACAGCGCAATAGTGGATTACCTTCTTTAGAATTAGATTTCTTAGACTCTTTTGGTAGTTCGGCGGAAGCAGATGCCATTCGCCAAAAATACGATGGTGCTATTTGGCAGTTGTCCGCCGAGAGTCCATCCATCCCTGCCGATGCCGCCAGCGAAGAATGGGAAGATTTTGAAATGAAAGAAAAAGCAGCAGGACTTTACGAGTTGACCTTAATCAAAGGAGACCGTAGGGTAAACATGCTAGTCGAGCCTGTTTTGTTGGATGGTCAATACGCCGAAGCCTTAGCGCAGTACGAAGCAGGTTTGTTGGCATATGAGCAAGCGGTTTCCAAGCGAAAAGATGAACTGGCGGATGAAATAGATAGTATAGAAACCGAACGTACCAATGCTCTGGCAGCAGCAAACAATGATCTGCAAGCAACACAGCAGTCGAATGTGAATGTTTCGCCCAGTCAGCGAAGAAAAGTCGTCAGCTATTTCAAGGCAGATAGTTTTGGGATATGGAATTGTGATCGCCCAGTTCCGCCGAGTCCACAAAAAGCACGCTTGGCTTTTCAAGATGAAAACGGCGCAACCTACAACAATACCACTGCTTATTTGCTGAATAAAAATAGAAATAGCGTTGAACGCTTCTTGGTTACAGAAAACACGATCTTAACCTATGATAGCAATGCCCAAAACTTGCTTTGGATTGTAGTGAACGAATCGCAAATTGCACTGATGCGTCCAGCGGACTTCAAAGCATTGGCAGCGAATCCAGAAAAGCGTCAAAATGTAACTCTGGACTTAATAGATCAGCCCATCAGAAGTGAGGCGGATGTCAGGAAAGTAGTGCAGTTGTAGCGAAGACCGTTGATCTACAAAATTTCAAAAATTTTGTAAATCTATATCGCTAAAACTAAAATAGCCTTCTTCCCAATGAAAAGGAAGAAGGCTATTTTTATGAGCCAAATGCTGGTACTCAACTACGCCCCCAGATAATTCTTCAACAATTTAGAGCGATTAGCAGAACGCAACTTATTGATGGCTTTATCCTTAATTTGACGAACGCGTTCTCTCGTCAGCCCAAAGCGATCTCCGATGTCTTCCAATGACATAGGATGCTCTACACCGATTCCAAAATACAGTTTAATGACATCACATTGACGATCAGTCAGCGTACTCAAAGAACGCTCAATTTCACGGCGCAATGATTCGTTGTACTCCAACTGCTGGTCGGTTTTGGGAGTCGTACTATTCTCCAAGACATCGAGCAAAGAGTTATCTTCTCCTTCCACAAAAGGCGCATCCATAGAGACGTGGCGAGCTGCTACGCCGAGGGTTGTTTCCACTTCTTCCGTTGGAATTTGCAATTGTTCGGCTAGTTCATCTGCAGAAGGTTCGCGCTCGTATTCCTGTTCTAATTCAGAAAAAGCCTTATTGATTTTATTCAAAGAACCTACTTTATTGAGCGGCAAACGAACAATACGAGACTGCTCCGCCAAAGCCTGCAAAATAGACTGACGAATCCACCAAACGGCGTAGGAAATAAACTTAAATCCACGAGTTTCATCAAAGCGTTGTGCTGCCTTAATTAGACCCAAGTTGCCTTCATTTATCAGGTCACTCAAAGAAAGTCCCTGATTTTGGTATTGTTTCGCTACCGAAACTACAAAGCGTAGGTTGGCTTTGGTCAGTTTTTCCAAAGCGATTTGGTCGCCTTGCTTGATGCGTTTTGCTAAATCCACCTCTTCCTCTGGTGTCAATAAATCCACTTTACCAATTTCCTGTAGATATTTCTCTAAGGATTGACTTTCTCTATTGGTAATAGACTTGGTAATCTTTAGCTGTCTCATGCAGTATTTTTCTGTTTAGATTAATTATTTGTAATTACATAGATCATTGAATATAAATATAATTACAATCCTTAAAAATAAGTCTTTCGCTTTTGATACTTCGAACTTTACTTGCATTGGCACACGCTAAGGCCTGCCGTTCGCATTCCAAGAGATTTAACAGTGTCAATCTAAACAAAGTTAATACTGGAACAGCAAATATTCATTTCTTTCAAAAAACAGACATTTGTAATGAGTGATCGTCTGGAATTATTGTAATTGGTATGCAAAAACATCTGAGTCACGTTCCTTAGGAATGATGAAATAACAAATTCAGGTTCTTGAGCTAGAGATTTTGTTTTCAGATTTTGCCAAAAAACGTAAGCATAGCAGCGCTACGGTGAGGCTTTTTGGCGAAATATGAGGACAAAGGATCAGCTCCAAGAATCGGGAGTTATTGTTTTTTTCATTCCTTATGACGCATACGTCCTACAAAAGTAAGCTAATTGGCATAAACTTTCAAACAAGAAATTAGGGGAGTAGTTTGGTATATATATGCTAAAGTAATTATTTGAGTGGGCCTACGTCCCTTAATATCATCAAAAATATACTACTCTTGGGATAAAAAAGTGTACTTTGCTCCCTTGACATTTCTAAATACAAGCTATTAGGTGTACTTTCAAATTTGGCGGCATCGAGCCTGCCAAATTTGATCGAGGTTTTTAAGGACAAAGAAGCGATTCTCGCTTCTTTGTCCTTAAAAAACCTCGATTCGCTGAGGAGGTGTCGACCTCCTCCTCAGCGAAAACTTAACCCTAGATTTAGAGGCAAATGATGTGAACAAAATCTATCTTTTTTCAAAAACGAAAGTACTTTTTTACCCCGTTTGCAGTATAACATCATTTTTGTCCAAAAGGGACATATAAATTGCTGATTTTCATGAAACACAAGCTAGCCATTTGAAAACTAAAGTTATCGCATAAGTCAGCATATCGTTCAAATAGCTACCCATTTTTCACACATGTTAAAAAATACTATAATTCATAAAATACCTACATGCAGGTATCCTTTGCCCTTTACTTTCGTATTATATTTGCATAACCAATGTTAAAATTTGCCATTTTATCATTGTACGATACAAAAAAAGCAACTCTTTGCAGATTTGTACGTAGAATTATATCCATGAACAGGCGGTCATAAGTAAGTCAAACTGAAATTGTGTTGGTAATAGCGATTCACTAGCAAAATGAGTAGTTCAACACCATTCAAATAGGCATCATAGGGCTGCAAAAAAAATATTCCATGAGTCGTTTCAACAACAAGCTTTCGTTCAGGCATTTCATATGTACTAAACTTATCCCACGCTTCTTTCCACACCTAAATCATTCACATACAAATAAGACGGTCATTCCCATAAGCATTAGGAGCTAAGTGTAAATTGCTACACCAAATTTTTAAGTCCGTGCTTTGCTAAGCGTCTACTCCATTGGTTAGACACTTAAACAGGATAGCTATGCCCACCTTAGACCAATACCATCAACAGAACATATATACATTATCCTTTTGCAAACAGTATCCTATGAACGTAAAGACTTTTACACGCTCTTGCACCCTATGTGCGATAAAAATCTTGCTTTTTGCGCTGCTCACATTCGGATTCAGCAGCCTACAAGCGCAAGTAGAAACCTTCATGACCAACCAAGGCGCGACCAATTCACTCGTCCAATGTGAAGGTTTCTTCTATGACGACGGGGGAGAAAACGCACCCTACAAAGACGATGGCAACGCCAAAACCGACATCCTCACCTTTTGTCCCTCCAATGCCAGCCAAGAAGTCATCAAAATCGTTTTTCAATCTTTTGACGTAGCACCTGGCGACCGTTTACGTGCCTTTAACGGAGCAGATACTTTAGCTCCCTTGGTCACCGCCTACAATGGTGGCAGCGGAACGGGTGCATCCGTAGCAGATTCACCAGGTGGTAGCATGGTAAGCGCGAGTTGCGACAATGTAGGTGGCTGTATTACTTTTGCCTTCGAGCGAAATGGCGATAATACCAAAGGGGCTGGTTTTCGTGCGAGCGTACAATGTTCACCCAGAACCTTGACAAAACTGGATTGTAAGCGCATCGACGACTTCAATGGTAGAGGCGGTGCACACCTAGCAGTAGCAGAATGCCAAAGCGGAAAAGCTTTCGTGCAAGTTCCCATTCCTTCCTTCACGGATTGCGGTCGCTTGGGTCGCTTGAAAGTGAGCAGTAGTTGTACTGCTGATTTTCCAGATAATGTAGTCGCAATCGGTACGGGCTTTGTAGAAACCTACTTTCCCATTGGAACACACACCTTGACCTTTTACTCCGAAACTTATCCAGAAATTAATTGTGTCGCCAACATACAAGTACTTTCACCTGGCATGGGCTGCAATGATAATTTGAATGTATCCCTGAGCAATGAATGTATCGTCGTATTGACACCAGATTTGTTGCTAGAAGCAGAATGCGAACCACAAATGATCACACGCCCCATCGACGGCGAACTGATGCCTTCTTTCTTCTACGAAATAGAGCTAAGTGACGATCAAGACGTATTTGTTGTAGGAAATACTGCTAATGGTTTCCCGATTGCAGACTTTAGCAACGCAACTTGTGGCACTTCTTATCGGGTGAAAGTCATTCGCAAATACATCGCCGATACCGATTGTGACGGACAACTGTTTGATGGCTATAATTTGGATGATGAACCCATCAGCGATTTTTGTTGGGGGGAGATTAAAATTGAAGACAAAGTAGCACCCGTCATCACGAAAGCTCCCGATCCAGTCGCTATTCCTTGCTACGAAAAGAACTTCGATGCCGCAAAAATCTTGCAAAAGCTCAATAATATCGACCCTAATCGTTCGGGTGAAGGTGGTGAAATCAATTTACCATTGACGAACAAACGCCTCGACGTGCCAGGAGAACTTAATTTAGAAGTGCGTGAGAATTGCTTTGTATTCATTGATGCTTCGCCTTGGGAATTTGTGATTGGTGACTGTGAGGAAAACGACCAAACTATCATTGATGTACATGGTCAAGTAGTGACAGCTTCTATCTTTGGGTTCTACCGTCGAGTTTTTTCCGCGAAAGATCGTTGTGGAAACGAAGATTTAGCAGAACAAATTATCTATGTCTACCAGCCAGAAATCATTGCGCCGACACCAGAGGTTACTGTTCCCTGCGGCACGGATATTGAACCCGATGCTTTGAGAGCCGCTTGGTTAGCTTGGGTGGCAGCAGGTCGTCCCGAAAACGATCCACGCCAGTTCTACGCCGCGCATTTACCCAATTTCGATCCTACTTTTGTTGATTTTGACCTATATGAAATTACCAATACCTCTGGCGATGAAATTCCACTGGATGTTTCTAGCACGGAATGTGGCTACGCAGTGGATTGGGCGGATTCCGATACCATCGAAATCTGTGGTGGTGGATTCAAAATATTCAGAACTTGGACGATTTACGACTGGTGCAGCGGTGTTTTGGAATTGACCAATATCGTGCCACAGGTCATAGAAGTAGGCGATAAAGTAGGTCCTGAAATCCTAAGTAATATGACCTATGAAATTGCAGGTGGGGCTTCCCTGACTTGCGGTTTGGATATTACTTTCAACAAACCAACTGCCATAGACGATTGTGGTGCTTCCGTAGACCTCTCCGTTCGCATCGGTGAGCAAGAGCGTCCTTTTTTAGGTACGACAGTTACTTTAACCAATATCCCCATCAACGAATCAGTTACCATCGAGTGGGTAGCGAAAGATGTTTGCGGTAATACCACTGTCATCGCAGAAACCAAAACCTTTGATGATGTTATTGCGCCGACTGCCATTTGCGAAACCCTTAGAACGGTTGCGCTCGGTTCGGGTTGTACAACTGCCGTACCTGCGACTTCCTTTGATGATGGTAGTTTTGATAATTGCGGCACGATTTCCTTTGCTGTCGCTCGCGCCGTGGCTGGTGGTTTCCCCGAAGCGGAAGATTTTCGCGAAGATGTAGAATTTAATGCTGCAGATTTAGCTGGCGACTGTAATGGTCTCGTCGAAGTCGTCTTTCGAGTCATGGATGGCAACGGTAACGTCAATTACTGCTCGGTAGACGTGACGCTACAAGATAAATTGCCGCCTTTCACCGTTCCCATTGCGGAAACTTTAACTTGTGGTGATCCTGCGGTAGACGAATTGCTACAGATCAAAGCCATGGAAAATTCGGCACAGTTGGGGGCATTATCTGATCTTTTGATGAGCCACGACCGTTTGGGACAATTCAATGGGACAGACAATTGCACCGACGCGCCGCAAATGCAGATTGAGGTAACGAATGCTAATTTCAATCAGTTCGATGTCACTTGTAAAAGTGGAACGATCACTTACACCTATCGCCTAGTAGACGGCTGTGGAAATCCCTCTTCCACGGTTCAAAATACGCTTACGATAGATGCAGAAAGTGATTGGACGATGAGATTTCCTGCTGATAGAGAACTGTTTTGTGAAGCCAGTGCCAATAGCTCTCCTGCTCCGAGTTCCATAGATGAAATTTTGACCAACAAGGGTTGCGATTTTTGGGGCATGGAAGTAAAAGAAGAAAGACTGGAAGATGCGACGGATGCTTGCTACAAGATCATTTATACCTACGAGTTCATCAATTGGTGCAATTGGTCGCCCAATAATACCGAAATAGCAGTCATTGAGCGTCCTGATACTTTAATCAGTGAACGCGACCGAGTAGCTTTGCGCTTCTTGGATGAAAATAATGATGGCATCAATGACATCGACGATGGCGATGAAGACGACGACGACATTTCAATCTACACCAATCAAGGTGCATTTGAGATTCGCGACGATAGCGAAGCTACCAATTTTGATGTCTACGATGTAACCAATGCAAAAAATGATGCCGATTTTGTGATTATTGACTTCGGCGATACGCCCTATGGCGATGTGACTACCTACAATTTGACCTCTCAGTTTTCCAGAAATACCGAAACTTACGTCAGCGCACAAGAATACGGCTACATTTCTTATCGTCAGATCGTAAAAGTAGTGGATTTGTCTGCGCCAACTTTGAGCACAGACGATTACAGCACATTTTGCGGTGGTGATAGCCAAACCAATAGCGGCTCCGATTGTATGGCAAATGTTGAAATCAGCTTTTCTGTTGATGACGTTTGTACACCAACCGAAAGTATTCAAGTCAGTTATCTGCTCAAAGCCTTCAATGGCAACGCTTCGGTGGATGATTTCGGCAATTTAACTAGCGAAGGAAATGGTCGTTTCTCCATCAAAGGACGCTATCCTTTCGGAGCAGACGGTTTGAAAGGCGAACACACCTTTGTCGTTCGAGTAGAAGATGGATGTGGTAATAGTGAAGTCGTCGAAATCCCATTCGAAGTGAATGATTGCAAAGCCCCCAGCGTCTTTTGTCGCCAAGGAATCAGTGCTAGCATGTCCGAAGAAGGTGAAGTTACCCTTTGGGCAAGCGATTTTGATGCGGGCAGCATAGATTTTTGTACCCAAAAGGACAGCTTAAAATACTTTTTCGCTGACCCTAGTCTGTATCCAGATTCGACTACTCGAACTTTCCGTTGCGAAACGGGAGAAGTAGGAGAAATATTCGTGACTTTGTGGGTGGAAGACTTAGCGGGTAATTTCGCTTTCTGTGAGACTATTGCCAATATTACACCTTTCTCAGAAACTGCTTGCGGCGGTGCGGATTTGACCAATATTGCGGGCTTAATCACAACGGAAGAAAACCTTAGTGTCGCGGAAGTTGCCGTTCATCTTTCTGGTAGCACGGAGGACATGAGCATGACCAATCAGATTGGGACTTATGCCTTTGATCGCTTGGCTTTGGGTTACGATTATTCCGTCACCCCAGAAAAGGACGAAAACCATTTACAAGGCGTTTCCACCTTCGATATGATCTTGATTAGCAAGCATATTTTGGGCGTCGAATTTTTGGACAGTCCCTACAAGCGCATCGCAGCAGATGTCAACAATAGCGGTACGATCACAACTGCGGATATGGTCGCATTGCGCAAGGTAATTTTGGGACACGAAGACGAATTTCCAAACAATACCTCTTGGCGATTCATCCCCGAAGATTACGTGTTTGCGGATTGGGAGAATCCTTGGGCGGAAAATTTCCCCGAAAATATCAATCTAAATGATGTCGAATCCGAGCGGAGCGATGCTAATTTCATCGGTATCAAAGTGGGCGACGTCAACGCAACGGTGATGGATGGCGCGAATAGTATCGAAGGTCGAAATAACAATACCATCACAATTCAAGCGCAGCAGCAGCAAGTTGTTGCGGGAGATGTCTTTGAACTGAGCTTATCTATTTTGGAAATGAGCGAATTAGTTGGTATGCAATTGGCATTACAGTTCGATCCCGAAGTTTTGCAATTGACTAACCTAGAAGCAGGTATTTTCAAGCACTATCATATTGGAACAGCACACTTAGATGAAGGTATTTTACTAATAAGTTGGATGAAAGAAGGTGCGGAAGATTTGGCGGTAAATGATCTTTTGGCAAATTTGCAATTCCAAGCAAGCAGCGCAGTTGCCATAGAAGATGTCATTCGCATCAATCCGACTTTGCTCTCCAACGAAGCTTATTTACAGAATGGCGAGCAAGCAAGTATCGAACTAGCATTTCAAGCTAGCGAAAGCCGACAACTACTGCAACAAAATTATCCGAATCCTTTCAGTGCATCCACTAATATCGAATTTGAGCTATCACGAGCGGCTGATGTGCAACTAGAAATTCTGACCATCACTGGGCAGCGCATT